>CAZEWD010000142.1:0-7771 GCA_964515725.1 uncultured Binatia bacterium (SeqCode) | reverse complement strand
ACGGAGTGCAACCCAATGGCTGGTTCGATTCGTCGATTCCATCGGGGCGGATGCCGAACAGAGGCGCCGCACATCCACTTTCGAACGCACCCAGATCCGGAGCATTGCCGGTGAAATCATCGTTCAGATTGGGAAGCCGGCGTCCGGCGTCGATCGCGCCGCTGGACGGGTCGAGTTGAACATCCTGTGGAGGAAGCGTCACCGTGTAAGCCGGCGGCGCCACCAGGCCAGAGGCGAAGATCGGCAGGGAGAGCAGTCGGCCGTTCCCTTCATAACCGCCGTTCTGCAGGGCGGCGAAGTTGTCGAAATTGAAGGTCCCGGCTGATTTCACAACGAAGCGGAACGCACCATCCGGGAAGTACCCGTTGAAATCGAAGGTGCCATTGTTGATCGGTCCACTCCAGTCGACGACACGGCCACTCGGCACGGCCGGACCAACGAAGAGATTGTTGGCAATATCGAAGTAGTGGCTTGCCGCAGACGTGCTGAGCAACAGCGCGCTTGCAGGACTCACGAAGGTGTTGTGGTAGACGAGAACGCCGCTCGGACCGGTCCCGCTGCCGATACCGTGGAACTTGAGTTGCTCATGCGCCGTGTTCACCGCGACGTTGCGGAAGGCATACGCGGGGCCACCGTGGATTGGCTGGAAACTGATGGGTACGAAATTGTTGGTGAAACGGTTACGCCAGCAACGCACATTCCCTTCGCCGTAATCGAGCTCAACACCGTTGTCGTAAGCTGACAGGACCTCGTTCCCATAAAAATCGATCGCTCGCGCCCCCGCCTGCTCGGTCTTGAGCGCGTCACCGAAACCGGCGAGTTGGTTATGGCAGACAACGTGACCCGAGCCCTGGATCAGGATCCCGTCGACGTTGGAGTAGAGACCCCCGTCATCGAAATAGACATGAGGCCAGACGAGTGGCCCCTGGAGTTCATTGTCACAAAGATAGAAATCGACCTGATCCTCGCGCGCCGCAAAACCCAGGCGCGTATCGTACGAGCGGACACGGCGCACGACGTTCGCCTCAGCGCCGGCTGTCTGGAAACGCAGCGCTCGATTTGCATTGCGCAGTGTGAGTTGCTCGACGTGCGTGAAACTGCCGTAGGCCTCGAACACATTACAGTTACAACCCTGACCGTCGAGGATCGTTCCGTCACGCGTTGTGCCCCGAATCACGATCGGATTCTCCGCCGTTCCGCCAGCTTCAAGTACGAATGGACCGGCATAAACACCGTCCGCCAGGTGGATCACATCGCCCGGCTGCGCGTTGTCGAGAGCCGCCTGGAATTCGGCAGCCGTTGCGACCGGAACGTTGCGGGGCGTCGCAGGATCGGACGGCACGGCACGGGTCGTTGCCACGATCACCCGGGTCTCATCCACGCCGCCGTCCGGATCACTGGCATGCAATTCAATCTCGTAGGTGGTGGCGGGACGTAAATCGAAGATACTGCCGGCAAACTGCGGCGCGATCACACGATCTTTCACCACTTCGGGCCGAACCCGATACAGTGGCAGGCCCTCTCTCCATTCCCCTCCAGCAAGCGGGCGATAACGAACGGTGACCACGGCGTTGTGGTTGTCGTCGCCACGTACGAGCCACTGCACTCCAAGCGCGATGAGCGTCGGCCGATCGAGTCGCAACTCACCCGGACGAAGGATCGGATCGGCGCATGGGAAACTGGCGGCGTTTCCGGCATCGACGCGTGCCTGAACGTCATCCGCCAACTGGATCCTTGCCTCTGCATCGAGACACGGCGGGCAGGCACCTCGCTCCAGACGCGTGCTGGCAGATGCAAAGCGGGTGCGCGCTACCGTCACGCAGCGCGCCAGGTCGAACGGTGGGTTCGTGTGCCGGTAACCCCTGGCAGCAGCCCTCCGCTGACACGTACGCAACGCCTGCGACATACCGCGCAGCCGTCGCAGCGTAGCATCCGCACAACGACGCACACCGACTGTGGCGGGTACGAAGCCATTCGCCTCCAGACGCAGGAGTACCGCGCTCGTGGCATCACAGTACGGTCTGTCATTCTCGCGTTCGACAGCGGCCTGTAGCGCAACGCGATCGTCTGTCGCCGTGCCCAGAATGGGGCTTCCCACACAGACGCCGCGCGCCAGTCGTGCAATCCGTGTATCGAACCGGGTGACCGCCCGCGCTACGCAGGCCGGTTCGTCAAAAACACCCCGCTGCCCCAGTGTCACCTTGCGAAACTGGGCGTTCACGAGACGTAGATGGCAATTGGTAAGCGCTGCCTCGAACCGGGCAAAAGCGGACGATACGGCAGCGGAACAAGCGGAAGACTCACTCGTGAGAGGCACGCAACCGGTCGTGTTCCCGCCAAAGGGATCGCCCGGACCAGACTGTGCGTAGGCCGGTTCCGTCAGACCAAGACAGACCAACAATACAGCGAGTAATGTGCTCATGGCACGTTCCAGCGAAAACGCTCCCGCTGCTGTTCTTCGACGGGCGGGAGCACCACAGATCCACCTTCTACCGGATGGATATACGCCCCCGAAACACACCAGAAAAGCTCCATCAGCAAAGTATCGCCATCCCTTTGGGTCTGCCGAAGGAGAATTCACGCGGCAGTGCCGGGACTCGCTGTTTGCCGGTCAGGCCAGCGCCCGGCCGATCAGGATCTTCTGCACCTCGCTGGTTCCCTCGTAGATCTGGCAGACACGCACATCGCGATAAATGCGTTCGACCGGAAAGTCGCTGAGATAGCCGTAGCCACCGAAAATCTGGATTGCCGAGGAACAGACACGCTCGGCCATTTCGCTCGCATTGAGCTTGGCCATCGCCGCCTCTGTCAGACACGGCCGGCCAGCGTCCTTGAGCACAGCGGCATGCCAGACCAACTGGCGTGCCGCCTCGATCTGAGTCGCCATCTCCGCCAGCCTGAACTGAATGGCCTGGTGCTGGAAAATCGGCTGGCCAAACGCCTGCCGTTCCTTGCTGTACGCCAGTGCTGCCTCGAATGCAGCGCGGGCCATTCCCACCGCCTGACTCGCAATACAGATACGGCCGCCTTCCAGACCTGACAGGGCAATTTTCAGTCCCATCCCTTCCGTCCCCAGGCGGTTCGTCACGGGAATACGGCAATGATCGAGGACGATCTGCGCCGTATCGCTCGCATGTTGGCCCATCTTGTCCTCGATGCGCGCCACCGTGTACCCGGGGGAATGGGTCGGCACGAGAAACGCGCTGATGCCCCGTTTGCCTGCCGAACGATCGGTCACTGCCATAACGATGGCAATGTCACCGTTCTTGCCGCTCGTGACGAACTGCTTCACACCATCGAGGACATACTCGTCGCCCTCGCGTACGGCAGTCGTCTTCAAGCCGCCCGCTTCCGAACCCACGTGCGGCTCAGTCAGACAGAAGGCGCCCAGCATGTCGCCACGCGCCAGCGGCACGAGGAAACGTTCCTTCTGCTCCTCATTGCCAAAAGCCATGAGGATCGAATTGACGGGGCAATTGTTGACGCTGACCACGGTACTGGTCGCCCCATCGCCCGCCGCGATTTCCTCGAGGATCACCGCCAGCGCAAGATAGTCGAGGCCGGTGCCGCCATACTCGTGCGGCACGGTGACACCATAGCATCCGAGGTCGGCCAGGCCGCGCAGTTCCTCCCGGGGAAAATGATGTTCCTTGTCCCAACGGGCCGCGTGGGGCTTGATGCGGTCCCCGACATAGGCCCGGATGGCTTGCTGGACGGCCAGATGTTGTTCGGAAAGCAGCATGGCGAGTTGTCCTTTCTCGATTCGAATTCGTTCCTCTCATTGCGCACAGTAAGGTGATCCGATACGGACGCCCACCACCGCTTGCAACATCCAGGGGCCGGCGTTTCATAAATACGATCAGCCATCCCTCACGTCGATCGCTCGACCAGAACTGCCGATGACCCTGGAAAACCCATGTTGCCAAATCCCATCTCCCGAACATATACTCGCGGTATGTTCAGGCTCGCGATTGCCATTCTGATCGGAATTTTTCTGTCCGGTTGCGGGAGTGACGGAGAACCCAGCGAAAGGCAGGCCGGCGAGAGCCCCGATAACGACAAACCGCATTCATCCATAACGGCGACTCCTACCGCATTTCCTACCGTGACGCCGACCTCCGAAGCGAACGCCGGCCGCCCGAGCGCCACGGCATTCGCCATGCCAACGGCGAGTCCGCTCCCGCCCATCGGTGTCCTTTTACAGGGTTCCCAGACCGCTGTGAGCGCGGGACAAGAAGCGCCATTCGACCTGCGCCTGCGACTGCTCCGCGCCGATGTGAGGGTGGCGGGTGTTCAGAACGATCTCGACTTCTCGTCGGGCCCCTTGCGCATCACCGCAAAGCCGAACGGCGCACCCGACTGCACCGTGAACCCGACGATCGACAAAGGCTCCACCACATTCGCCTTCCGACCGCCCGGCTGCGCTGGCAAGACCTGCACCGGAGTCCGGGCCATCGTGTTTTCCACCGACAATACGGACCCTGTACCCGATGATTCGCCGCTCTACACCTGCAACGTTGCCGTTGCCGCCGATGCCGTTGAAGGAACTTACAGGATCGAAGTCACCCATGTGGTTGTGTCAGATCCGAACGGCAAAGGCATCGCTGACGTAAATTCCACCGCAGGCCTCTTTTTCGTACATCAGGGGCCCCTTCCGACACCGGCACCCCTGGGGAATGCCTGCAGATTTCCGACGGACTGCCAGTCGAGCTACTGCGTCGACGAAACATGCTGTGCGAGCGAGTGGTGTGGCTATGGCCAATCGTGTCATATCTTCGGCCACGAAGGCACCTGTCAGGAACCTGGCGGTGTGGGAGCACGCTGCGCTCGCCTCACGGATTGCCGCGGGGACCTGCTTTGCCTGCCAGATGGCTTCTGTGACCACGCCCCCACGCCGACGGCAACGGTCACCCGGACACCGCGACCCACCCGGACGGCTACTGCGACACCGTACATGGCGCATCTCCAGGTCGAAGTGTTCGAGACGGACAGTGCCAGGTCTACCGCGCTCGTGGGTGTGCGACTCACCTCCGACGGACCGGTTGCCGGGGTACAGAACCACCTGGTTCTGGCAACGACCAGCGCCCACTTCAGCATCTCACAGGGGGACCAGCCGGACTGCGCGGCAAATCCTGAGATCGACAAATCCGGCACGGCTTTCCGGTGCCTGGATCCGGACTGCCGCCGTCTGGGGGCCATCGTGTTCGCCTTCGACAACGTCGACCCGATCGCAAACGGTAGTGTCCTCTATACGTGCCGTATCGCTATGATCGATGAGCCGACCACGGTCGAGATCGCTAAGCCGATCAGTGCCTCACCTCAGGGGCAACGGATCGAAACGAACGGACACGGTATCACGATCGATCCGGCAGATGACTCGACGTCGAAGGCAGCACCGATCCTGCACTGAGCCGGGACGGGTGCTACGACCATCTGAAATCGCCGAGAGGTCTGCCCGGGGCGCTCGTATCCCAACTGTTCCTTCCTTATCATAGGCATCGGTTTGCACAGCCCGCCCCAAGACGGTCCGCCGGCAAATATGCCGGCGGACCGTCTTTTATTCTTGACAACAGGATTCAGGTTGGATATGCGTCTCGCCGGCAAGTTTGCCGTCGGATCGTACGATGCTTTTAACCGAAATAAAACCACTTCAGTTTTTCCGGGGATTACCAACAAGTGACGCGCAGAAGCTCGGATTTCGAGTCGGAGCCAAGGGTACCCATACGAGTCGTACCCTCATGCTCGCCGAGCTCCAGTCCGTATTTTCTGCCGTTGCCACTACATCAGATCGGGCAGCCTATGCCGCAGCTATTATCGAGGAAAATTGCCTGGAGAAGTCAACGGTCTCGACCCGCCGCCTCTCCAACCAACGACTCGGCGAACTTTACGCGCTCGACCCGTCCGTCATGCTCTTCCGAATCCTGCGTGGGTTATGGGACACCGACGCGGAGGCTCGCCCTCTCCTCGCCATGCTTGCCGCTCTCGCACGCGATCCGCTCTACATGGCTTCGGCAGCGGCGGTCCTCTCCCATCCGATAGGTGCCGAGATCCAGCGGGCACCCATCCGCGAGGCTCTTCTCAGCCTGACCGGTGAACGGTTGAAGGAGGAAACGCTCGACAAGGTGGTTCGCAACGTATCAAGCTCCTGGACACAGACGGGCCATCTGACTGGGCGTACTTTCAAATACCGGCAGCGCGTAAGCGCCACGCCGACTGCACTTGTATTTGCGCTTTGGCTCGGTCACGTGGCGGGCTTCCAGGGCAGCGAATTGCTCTCTAACGGGTGGATTACGGCTCTTGACTGCACCGCCACGTCGGCGCGTGCCCTTGCGCTCGAAGCAAAACGTCTTGGGCTCATCGACCTGCGCATCGTTGGTGACATTGTTGAGTTCGAATTCGACCGACTCGATCCTGGACTTGAGAGGAAGTGAATTACATGGCGCGACTTGAAAACCTCGCAGATCTCTACGGCCAACATATCATGACGCCATGGCAACGGACCGTTGCGGGGGCACAACGGATAATCATGGTGATCTATGACAAAGAACTGGAGAGATCTCTTCGGGCACGAAAAGGGGAATTTGAAACACGCACCAGGGCTGCTGGTCACGCCTGGCGTGAAGTGGACTTGACGACAGTATTTGCAGATTGGCTCGCTGCCGATGAGTATCGCGAGGCCTACTTCGAGTCGCCGGACGACCTGCAATTGAAACTCACAGATGAGTTGCCTGATTTCGTAACCGAGAAAATTCGGGCTGTCCTCACGGCGTCCGACGTAACTGAAACCACGGTGGTTGCAGTGTTCGGCGCGGGTTCGCTCTATGGCTTCGCTCACGTCTCTGATGTCTTGAAGCGGGTCGAACGCGACGTACGTGGACGACTGGTCGTATTTTTCCCCGGCACTCTCGAGCAGAACAACTACCGCCTGCTCGATGCTCGTGACGGCTGGAACTATATGGCAGTACCCATCTCTATCTACAGTGCGGGTGGTGCAGCATGAAAATCAAAGACATCCTTCAGCGGGACCCGTCCACCCACCCACTGGTCAACCAAGGCCAGGCGCGCATCGCCGACAGCTCGAACGAGAAGGTCCTGGAAGAGCTACGCGGCGAACTGGCCACCTTCGTATGCGAGGGGCAGTACGCCGAGGGCATCATCAAGATCCTCCAATCGTTCCTCTCGAACCTGACGTCGACGAGCCAGAACGCAGCATGGGTCAGCGGCTTCTTCGGTAGCGGAAAATCGCATCTGCTGAAGATGACGTGCCACCTCTGGCTGGACACCAGGTTCCCTGACGGTGCCACTGCGCGCAGCCTCGTGCCCTTCATGCCCGATGAGCTGAAGGATCTGCTTCGCGAACTCGACACGGAGGGCAAGCGTGCGGGCGGCCTGCGCGCTGCAGCGGGCTCGCTGCCGAGCGGCACCACCGACCACGTTCGCCTCACCATTCTCGCGGTACTTCTGCGGGGCGTCGGCCTGCCCGACCAGTACCCACAGGCACAGTTCTCGTTGTGGCTCCACGACCAGGGTTGGTTCGATAAGGTCAAAAACGCCGTCGAAGGCTCCGGTAGGAAGTGGAAGTCGGAGCTGAACAACCTTTACGTCAGCAAGCACATCGCCAACGCGCTCCTCGCGTGTGACTCGGACTTCGCCGCAACCGAAGCCGAAGCAAGGAGTACGCTCAAGGCGCAATTCCCGCCACGCACCACCGACATCACAACCGAGGAGATTATCACCACAGTCAAGCGCGTGATGAAGCTCGTCGGCCGCG
>CAZEWD010000141.1:4871-7785 GCA_964515725.1 uncultured Binatia bacterium (SeqCode) | reverse complement strand
GGGACGGGTCGTCGATCGCCTCCGTGTTCGCATCGGAAGCAATCACCTCCTCCCGCCTGCGAGACGCCGGCCGCAACGACAAGCTGAAATCGATCAAAGAAGCACTGCGGCGCCTGCGCTTCCCACAACTCGCGGCAGTGGAACGACGACTCAACGAGCTGATCGGTACACAGGATCTGCCACGTGGCATGCGCGCCGCCCTGCCTGCTTTCCTCGAAGGAGATACGGTTCGTTTCGAATTCGAGGCGGGCAGCCCAGCCCGGTTGAAAGAAGTGGCTGAAGCCCTGGAACGAATCGCTGGATCGGACGCCTTTGCCCAGATTGTGCGTTTGCTAGAGGAAGCGCCGTGATACGCTGGCAACCGGAGTCGGTATGGATCGAATCGAGTGAATCCGACTCGGCTGTGGCAACGCTCGTGCGACAGCGCCTCCCACAAGCACCCGTGCACATCGTCGAGGACATCCGCCTCGCCGAAACCTCCCGTTTTCACGAGGGGAAGCGCCGACTCGTGGTGCAGCGCCACCGCGGTTCTTTCCTGCAGCATTGCCCCGCCGGAACGCCGGGCCTGGTCTGTTGCAACTATCTGGTGATGAGTTTTGCCTCGAACTGCCCGTTCGACTGCAGCTACTGCTTTCTGCAGGATTACCTGGCCAACAATCCGGCAATCAAAGTCTTCAGCAATCCCGGCGATGCATTGACGGAAGTCGACAAGGTGTTACGGACTCACCCTGCCCGCAACTTTCGCATCGGCACGGGGGAACTGGCGGACAGCCTGGCACTCGACCATCTCACCGATCTGACGCACGTTCTCGTTCCCTTTTTCGCCGCACACAAGAACGCAACCCTCGAACTGAAGACGAAGAGCGACAACATCGGCAATCTCCTACAACTGGACCCTGGCAACCAGGTGGTTGTGGCGTGGTCCGTGAACGCACGAGAGATCATGGCGGAGGAAGAGCCCGGCGCTGCAACACTGCCGGAGCGTCTTGCCGCAGCGCGCCGGATCCAGGCTGCCGGTTACAGAATCGGCTTTCACTTCGACCCGTTGGTTGCCATCGAAGGCTGGGAGGAAGGTTACCGGGACACGATTGCTCAGATCGCCGCGGGAGTCGATCTGCATCGAGTCGCCTGGATCAGCCTCGGCAGTCTGAGACTCTCGCCGGGGCTCAAGAACCGCATTCGCGAGCGCCCCGGCGGTAGTAGGGTCCTGCATACGGAATTGGTGCCCAGTGGAGACGGCAAGGAGCGTGTGTGGCGGGGCGTGCGTGTCAAGATGTATCGACGCCTGATCCAGTGGATCCGCGCACTCGAAGTCGAAGTTCCCCTGTACATCTGCATGGAACCGGCGAATGTGTGGGAAAAGACCTTCGGCGAGGTCCCTTCCGATCGCCTGGTCGCACAGCGCATCCTGAACCTGACGCCATGAAGAAGCGCGGCGTCCCAGCGGAATCGGTCAAGAGCGAGAGTCCGGCTCCTTACCGGAAGCGGGCTCCGAACCACCATAACGGAGCCATCGGTGTGTTCGATTCGGGAATCGGAGGACTCACCGTCGCCCGGCAAATTATCGAGATTTTACCCCGGGAGCACGTCGTTTACCTGGGAGATACGGCACGGACTCCCTATGGTTCGAAATCAGCCGAGACAATTCGCCGCTATGCCCTCGAAAACGCGCGCTTTCTTGTCGACAAGGGGATCAAGCTCCTGGTCGTTGCCTGCAACAGCGTGTCGGCCGTGGCACTCGACACACTGGAAGAGAATCTGGCGATTCCGGTCGTCGGGGTGATCGAACCGGGGGCCCGCGCGGCGGTCGCCCAGACACACAATCGCAAGGTAGGAGTGATCGGCACAGAGGCGACGATCGGCAGTGGCGCCTACACGAAGGCGTTGCGACGGCTTGATCCGGCACTCGAGATCTACACGCGGGCCTGCCCCTTGTTCGTGCCGCTGGCGGAAGAAGGCTGGATCGACAATGCCGTCATGCGCAGCGCCGCAACTCTGTACCTGACCAGCCTCAAACGAAGTGGTATCGACACCCTCGTTCTCGGCTGTACTCACTATCCGCTGCTGGCACCGGTGATCGGGGAGGTGATGGGACGCAACGTGACACTCGTCGATTCGGGGAACACGACGGCGCTGGCCGTACGCGATCTCCTGCAACGACGGCGTATCGAGCGCCGGGAAGGAACAGGATCGGTAAGTTTCTTTGTGACGGACGTGCCTGACCGGTTCATCAAGGTCGGTGCCCACTTCATGGGGAACCACGTCGAGTCCGCAGTCCGGATCGAGAGGTGACGGGCCGGCAGCAAAAGAGGGAGCACCATTTCCTGCAGCCCTCGTCGCCATGACTCTTCCAGACCAACGGCAAGATGGCATCGCATTCCGAGGTTTACCCGCCGTCAAGGCAGGAACTCATCCACGCTGGCCACGACACAACCGCACTGCTAGGGATTTGCCGATTCGCTTATGCTCAATCTGATAAAGAAGATTTTCGGCACGCAAAACGAACGGGAGCTGAAAAAGCTGGCCCCCGTGGTCGAGAAGATCAATGGCTTCGAGCCTCAGATCGCGGCTCTGAGTAACGAAGAATTGCGTGGCAAGACGGCACAATTCCGCGCGCAGATCCATCAAGAAACGGCGCGCGAGCGCGAGGCGCTCGAACTGCTCCTGAAGCGCCAGGAGGAGTTGGCCGACCATCCGGCCGACGATCCGGACGAGGCAGACAAACTGCGCCAGGAAATCGAATCCGCGCAGAACGAGCTGCGCTCGGCCGAAAACAGAGTGCTCGACGATATTCTTCCCGAAGCCTTTGCCTGCGTGCGTGAAGCCTCGAAACGCACCACCGGTTTGCGGCACTACGACGTCCAGTTCATCGGCGGAATGGTCCTGCACCGTGGCTGCATTGCGGAGATGAAGA
>CAZEWD010000141.1:0-4861 GCA_964515725.1 uncultured Binatia bacterium (SeqCode) | reverse complement strand
AGGGCAAGACCCTGGTGGCAACCGGTCCGCTCTATCTCAACGCCCTGACCGGCCGCGGTTGTCATCTGGTCACCGTCAATGACTACCTGGCGCGGCGTGACGTGCAATGGATGGGACCGATCTTCCACCTGCTCGGTATTTCCGTGGCCTCGATCGTGCATGAGGCGAGTTTCCTGTTCGACCCAGACTACATCGTCAATGACTACCGGATGCTCAATCTGCGTCCGATCGAGAGAAAAGAGGCTTACGAGGCCGACATCACCTACGGAACCAATCACGAATTCGGCTTCGACTACCTGCGCGACAACATGAAGTTCACGCTCGACGAGTATTCGCAGCGCGAGCTGAACTTCGCGATCGTCGACGAGGTCGACAACATCCTCATCGACGAGGCACGCACACCTCTGATCATTTCCGGGCCGGCCGAGGAGTCGACCGATAAATACTATGTGATCAATCGCATCATCCCCAGGCTGAAGCGCGGCGAACGCAAGGAGAAAAAGAACCCCGACGAGCGTGCCGAGGAAACGGGCGATTACTGGATCGACGAAAAAGGACGCACGGCCGTCCTGACAGAACAAGGTGTGGCCAAGGTGGAGCGGATGCTCAATGTCACCAACCTGTACGATCCGCGCCACATCGACACGCTGCACCACGTCAATCAGGCGTTGAAAGCACACGCCATCTTCCAGCGTGACGTCGACTACATCATCAAGGATGGACAGGTCATCATCGTCGACGAGTTCACCGGACGGCTGATGCCCGGCCGCCGCTGGTCCGATGGCCTGCACCAGGCGGTCGAAGCCAAGGAAGCCGTGCGCATCGAACGCGAGAACCAGACTCTGGCGACCATCACCATCCAGAACTACTTCCGCATGTACAAGAAACTGGCGGGCATGACCGGCACAGCCGATACCGAATCCGTCGAGTTCCAGAAGATCTACAAGCTCGATGTGGTCGTCATTCCGCCCAACAAACCGATGCGGCGTATCGACCACGCCGATGTCGTCTACAAGACGGAACGAGAGAAGTTCGACGCCGTGCTGCAGCACGTGGTGGACTGCCATGAGCGCGGACAACCTGTTCTCGTCGGCACCGTCTCGGTCGAGAAATCAGAGCGCCTTTCCAAGTTGCTGAAGAAGCAGGGCGTCAAACACAACGTGCTCAATGCAGTGAACCACGAAGCGGAAGCCAACATCATCGCGCAGGCAGGCCGTCACAAGGCCGTGACGATCGCAACGAACATGGCCGGCCGCGGCACGGACATCCTGCTCGGAGGAAATCCCGAATTCCTGGCGCGTTCCGAGATGGAGAACGAGTGGATCCAGCGCAACGCCGCCGGTATGTCGGAAAGCGGCGGCCAACGCTACGAAGATGTTCTCCAGAAACTCCGTGACAACTACGAGGAAGCCGTACAGCAAGCCTACAAACAGTACGAACCCCTCTGGAAACCCTACGAAGAACAGCAGGCCGATGCCCTGCACCGGCTCACCGAAGCACACCGGATCTATCTCGAAACCGCATTCTGGAAGACGCGCCACGACCTGGACGTACTCACCATCCGGTTTCGCTCCGAAACGAACGCAACCGTCGCGGCGCAATACGCGACGGCTGCGGAGGCGTACAGCGAGGCCATCCAGGAAGTCGATCGCGTGTGTGGCCCATTCTTCGGGGACGAAGGCCAGCAACGCTTCCTGCACGCACTGAAGGATCTGCGCGATGCACTCGGAGAAACTGAGCGGGACGGCGGCGCCACGACCCGCCTGCCAGCCGTCCAGACCGCGTTCGAGCGCGCGCGGAACGAATACGAACGCGCCATTCAGAAAGCTTTGACGAACACCAGTGGAGACGGCAGTGATTTCGCCGAAGCCGAGAAGGTGTTCCGCGATACCGAACGGGAGTTCCGCGAGGCGGAAACGAACTATCTGGAGAACCGCAAGCCCTACGAGGACGCCGTCGCCGAAGCACAACGGCAGTACGAAGAAACGCGGCGGAAATATACGAAGGTGGTCGAAGATGTCCGCGAGGAGATGGAGAAATCGCCGGACACGATGAAATCCCGTTACGACGAGGTCCTGACACGCTTCCAGAATCTGTGCGCCGAAGAGCGGGAAAAAGTGCTGGAAGCCGGCGGCCTCATGATCATCGGCACGGAACGCCACGAAAGCCGGCGCATCGACAATCAATTACGCGGCCGCGCCGGCCGCCAGGGAGATCCGGGGGCCTCGCGCTTCTTTCTATCCCTGGAGGACGACCTGTTGCGCATCTTCGGAGCCGAGCGAATCCAGGGCATGATGACGCGCCTGGGCATGGAAGAAGGCGAACCGATCGAGCACCGTTTCATCACCCGTGCCGTCGCCAACGCGCAGAGCAAGGTGGAAGGGCACAACTTCGATATCCGCAAACACCTGATCGAGTACGACGACGTCATGAATCAACAGCGCGAAATCATTTACGGACGTCGTCGCGACATTCTGGGCCGCAACAACCTGAAGAACGATGTCCTGGAGATGGCGGACAACGTCGCCGATGCCCTCGTCGAACGATATACGAGCCGGGACACCGCATCGGACGAATGGGAGTGGCAGGCTCTTGACGACACACTCTTCAAGACATTTGCCATGCGGCTCGATGTCCCCGCTGAGGAGCGGGAACGCTTGCGCGTCGAGGACCTCCAGCAACACGTCATCGATAGAGTCCACGCCACCTACGAGGCAAAGGAACAGAACTTTACGCCGCCGGTGATGCGACACCTGGAAAAACTCGTGCTGCTCCAGACCGTCGACACACTCTGGAAGGATCACCTCCTCTCCATGGATCACCTCAAGGAGGGGATTGGCCTGCGCGGCTACGCACAACAAAATCCACTCCAGGTCTACAAGAAAGAGGCGTTCGATCTTTTCGAGGGCGTGATGGGCCAGTTGGAGTCCGATGTCGTCGAAAAGGTCTTTACCGTCCAACTGGCACGCCAGGAAGACGTGGAACGGTTGCAACAGCAACAACAGCGCCCGCAACCCCAACGCGTGGTCATGAGCGGCGGCGGCGCATCGCCAGCACAGCAACGTCCCAGGTCTGTGGTTCAGGAAGAAAAAGTCGGACGGAACGATCCCTGTCCGTGTGGCAGCGGAAAAAAGTACAAGAAGTGTCACGGCGCGTAACGCACCGGAACGCCTGCGGCAGCGGCTACACAACGTTCACGGATCGTGCCGGGACCGACCGCCAGCCGCTGAACGACTGGCGGCGGCAGACTCTCAGGTACGGTAATCCGAGTTGAATCTCACGTAGTCGGGCGTGAGGTCGGAAGCGATACGAAAGGCAGATCCTTTCCCCGCGTGGAGATGGATCGCGAGTTGGAACTCGGGTTGCCGTGTGACCTCGGCCGCCTCGTTCTCCACGGCGCTGACCAATTCCTCGCCCCGGTGGACGACGCGTACGTCGTTCAGGTGGATCTCGATCTTGTGAGGGTCGAAAACGGCGCCGCTGTAGCCGAGGGCGCAAATCACGCGCCCCATATACGGATCTCCTCCGAAGAATGCCGCCTTGCACAAGGGCGAGCGTGCCACAGCATCCGCTGCGCGCTCCGCTTCGCGCACCGTGCGTGCTCCCCGGACACGGATGTCGACCACCCGCGTCGCACCCTCCCCATCTTTGACGACCATACGGGACAGCCTCTGCATGAGACGTGAGACAGCCCGCCCAAATTTTTCGAAATCCTTCGATTGGCCGTGGATCGACGGATTTCCCGCAAAACCGTTGGCAAGAAGGACAGCCGTGTCATTCGTGCTCGTGTCTCCGTCAACGACAATCGCATTGAAGGAGTCAGGAAGCGCCCGGGCGAGGGCCTTCCGAAGAGCTGGCGCTGAAACGGCAGCATCGGTCATGACGTAGGTAAGGTTCGTGGCCTGGGGCACGAGGCGCATCCGTGGCGCGATCATCCCTGCCCCTTTCGTCATACCGGCCAGAGTCACGGAACGACCGCCCAGGGTGATCCGCTCCACATCGAACTTCGGAAACGCATCGGTCGTCATGATGCCTTCGAGCGCCGAGTGGAAGCCGTCCGCTGACAGAGCCTGGCAGGCAGCGCGAATTCCTGCCTCGATCGAGGCCATCGGCAGCGGAACTCCGATGCGTCCGGTCGAGGAGGGGATCACCAGTGTTTCGGAGATCCCCAGCTCGCGCGCCGCCAGGCGGCACATCGTTCGCGCCGCCAGCAGACCGGCTCGTCCGGTAAACGCATTGGCATTGCCACTGTTCACGACAATGGCCTGCAGCCGCCCTGCGCCAGCGCGCTCCAGCCCTACCAATACGGGCGCTGCCTTCACACGGTTCGAAGTAAACGCCGCCGCGACATGGGCCGGTCTCTCGGAAAACAGCACCGCCACGTCTCGTTGGCCGCTTTGCTTGATCCCGGCCTTGACCCCGGCAAAGCGAAACCCGTCCACCCGAATGGGTGTCTGCACAACATCGAGCTTCATCACGGTGCGCCTACCAGAAGTCCGCACTTCTTTGAAGTCACGGCCGTCGCCTCAGGCGTGCGTGACCCACACCAGGGCGGCCCGTGGGGACTCGGGAACGCCTCAGGCCGGGATCTGATCCGACTCGCAGCGAGTACATCTCCACAGGGCTGAACGCCTTTTTCACGCCAAAGGGCGCCTGGCCCGCCGCTTGCGGTGCGCGCCGGTCAAACGAGCGTGCACGCGGTGTGAGGGTTCGACAAGACCCGGCGCTGGCGCACAGCCAGAAAAGGAGAGGA
Organism: uncultured Binatia bacterium (SeqCode); assembly: GCA_964515725.1. GTDB lineage: Bacteria > Desulfobacterota > Binatia > HRBIN30 > HRBIN30 > CAZEWD01. The sequence continues at coordinate 108 of CAZEWD010000141.1, read as the reverse complement.
CCCATGCGGATCAAGACAATCGATGTTCAGAGGAAAGCCCAGGGAATTCGTCCCAGCCAGCGAATGGACAGAACGAGAGCCGGCGGACAGGGCACCCGTATCATCCTG
>CAZEWD010000140.1:0-7803 GCA_964515725.1 uncultured Binatia bacterium (SeqCode) | reverse complement strand
TGCCGCATGCATCGAGATTTCGATGAAATTGAGTCCTGCGGCAAGCAGAGCTTCCAGTCGCCCCGGTCGACTGAGCAGTGTGGCATTCGTTGCGATGCCGATCCGTTCGTATCCGATCCGCCGGGCATGATCGAGCAACACGGGAACATCCTTGCGGGTGAGAGTCTCGGCCCCCATCATCATGAGGTTCCTGGCACCACGGGAGGCCAGCGATGAAATGACTTCCTGGCACTGCTCGGTCGATATTTCCTTGAACCGCACGCGCTCATCGGTCTGGAAACAAAACACGCAATGTTGGTTGCAGATGCCTGTCAGAAACAGAATCGCGGTGGGCCCGTCCGACCCTCGGTATGCGAGTTTGGCCGGTTTCCCTGAAGCTTCATGTGCTGGAGGGATCACCGGAACTCCAGAATGCGGGCCAGGTCATCGAGTTCATCGAGGTGGATTCCGTGTGCTGCAAAACCCTCTCTGAGCCGGCGGCCCGTATTTTCGAAAAACTCTTCTGTGGTCGCTTCGAGTAAACCGGCACTCTCGTAAAGTGTCCGGGCACGGGCCATCTCATGCATGCGGTCGATGCGTACGGCATCGACGATGGGAGCCAGTTGCTCGACCAGACGATCGGGGTCCATGGGCAGGATCGGCTGGATGCACACGAAGGTATGCAGCCCGGCGGCCTTGCAGGCGGCAAGCGCTTCGATGCGTTCTTCGATCGGGTCGGCGCCAGGCTCGAAAAGATGCCGGATACGATCGATGTCCGTCGGAATCGACAAGCCCACCGCAGCCCTTTCGAATTGCGACAGAAGATCGAGATCGCGTGTGACAAGAGCAGCGCGTGTGAGGATGACAGGGAAAAAACCCCCTTCGAGCAGCACTTCGAGACAGCCACGTGTAATCTTGTACCGGCGCTCCAGCGGCTGATACGGGTCCGTCAGGATCGGACTCATCCGAACGATTCCCGGAGACATGCCGTTGATTTCGTGACGCAGAACCTCCGGAGCGTTGATTTTCACGGCGGCCCATCGCCCCCATTCCAGGGAAGGCAATCCTTCAAGCTCGCGTGAAAGGTCGGCGCGTTCGGCGACATAACAGAACTCGCAGCCGATCATGCAACCGGAATAGGGATTGATATAGTAGTGACCCTCACCCTCGGCGACGAGCACCTTGTCGACCTTGATCTCTCGTACTTCTGCACGGCGTGACGGCGCAGGTCGTTCGAAAGCCGGTAGATAGGGCTCACGCTCCCGAATGACGGATGCGACGAGTTCAACCATGCCGCGTTCGAGGCGGTTCAGAGGCAGATCGGCGCGAAAAGCACGCCGGGCGTACATGTTGAACCGGGCCGTCCGTGTGAAGCATGGGCGGCTTTCGTCGCGCCGTTCGAGTTCGATGAGTACACAACTATCCCCACGGACCAGCGTAAGGGAGATCCCTTGCTCGAAATCCCAGCCGATGAGTCGCCATCCGGAGCGTGTCGGCTGCTCGAGCGCCAGGATCGGTGCGATGAGTTCCCGTGCCAGTGTGACGGCCGACGTCGATTCGAACAATGGGCCGGACCCACGTTGTGAGGTGCTTGTCGAGTCGTCCCGTACGTCAGACATAGGAAAGTATTTTCGCAAATTCAGAGGATTTCAAACACGAATATTTACCCTGTGGCAAAGCATGGCAGGGAAAAGGAGCGATCGCTTCACGGCCGGGTCGTTGGTGTGAGTACCTTGCTGGCGTATCAGAGTGCGTGGTGAAAACGGGTGCCCGGCCAGTCTGTCCTTCAGAAACGGGTTTCACAAGTCTCCGAGTCTGTTCATGCCCATTCGTCCGTTCCGTCGAAAGCATCCACATGAACTTCGCACATCCTCAGATTGGTGTGTCCGTAGAGTTCCCGCTGTCGGGTCGACGCAGGCGCCCCACCCGATAGTGTGAAAATTCGCCCTGCACCGTAACGGCTGCCCTGCCGAGGCACAAGCTGCCGGCGCGTTATCCCCGCCGTTCAGATTCTCGGACCGTCTGGTGTGAATTCGATTGGAATCGGATCTGAGATCCGGTCACCCGACTCGCTCCAGACTGTCCCGAGCAGATACCAGGCGCTACGGAACCGGACCACCCGGCATGCGTAGGGTCGATCCTCGTCACCTGGTGGAAGGATGGGATTTCCCGAGGCGACACGGAACGGACCGAGTGGGGATTCTCCGACCTGGCAATAAAGGTTTCCGTTGCTCTGGAGAGTCTGCGGTTGCGACCCAGCGGCAGCTTCTCCATCGGAGAGGAGAAGTCCCGCGGGTGTGGAGAAGATCAGATAGTGCCGGCCCGCAGTGCTGACGATTTGCGGGCACTCCATCTCCTCGGCGAATGGTTCCACCTCCAAGGGTGGCCGGTATTCCCATTCGACCATATTGCGGCTCGCGGCAACGCCAATGGCACCCGCAGGGGCATCGTCGTTCCGGGCTGTGGCGCAGACGAGTTGATGGATGGTACCGTCGAGGTCGAGAAGAAACGGATCCCGCCAATGTGGGATGCGGCGCTGTCCCCGGCTGGTGGCGGTGTATTGAGACTCATCGATCTTCGTGATGGGGTTGTTGTCGATCTTTCGCCAGCGGTAAAGGTCTGTGGACACCGCCAGTCCGACCGCGGGTTGCGGTCCGAACCAGTTTCCGGTGTACGCCATCCAGAACCGGCCTTCCCACAGGATCAGGGATCCGGTGGCCAGACAGATGCCATCCCATCCATCGGCCGGTCCGCTCTCCAGGACGATTCCGTGATACGACCAGTCTCGCAGGTTTTCGCTGGTGGCATGCCCGATCGACCAGCGCCAATGGTGTGGCGTCGTGTCGGGACAGACGAGAAAAAAGCAATGGACGTGATCGCCATCGACGAAATACCAGGAATCACCCAGATGATGTCGTGCGATCGACAGCATGGAATGCGCTGCGCCAACCTTATCGGGATGAGCGATCCGACAAGGCGTTACGAATGACGTCCGATCCAGCGCCGGACGGGCTAGCTGCGCAAGGCCTTCCGGATGCGATCGGCCAATTCTGATTCGCTGCGCAAACGGGCGATTTCCGTGGCCTGTTCAGTCACGATCTTCTCCAGCTTGGCGATCGTGGCGGAAAGCTGCGCAAATACGGCACGTATGTTCCCATCCACAGCACTGGAACGACCGCGACCTCTGGCGCCACTGCCTTTTCCGGCACCCTCTCTGATGATCCGCCCGATACGATAGTACGTTACGGCGATGGTTCCCGGCCGCCGGTTCGTTGCCTTCGCGACTTCCTCGAACGCCTTCAGGAGGGGTATCTTCTTCTCTTCGACGACCTTACGAACCTGATCGTATGTCTGTTTTCCTACCTGCCCGCGCGGGGCCTTTTGTACCGACATCGGTTGTTTCGTGACCGACTTACGTTTTGGCATGTTTCCTCCTGGATTTTCTGGTGGACTCGGTGGTTGAGACGCGGAGACGATCGACTTATAGCCAGGGAAACGGAAGTAGCAACGATACGATCTGGAATAGCAATTCTATGTCACAGCACTGCCGATCGGTCGAACACTCCCCCTGCTTCGCAGCGTATGTCTATAGTAGCCCATACAAAAGTACCAGAGAATGATCTAAAAAGCTGCGTCCTGTCGTAGAGGCATAGGACGGTAAGATCTCGGCTATCGGATGGCTCAAATAGGCGTGGTGTGACCCCCGTCAGACCGATTCACCTGCGCTGCCGAGGCGACCTTCGATCCATTCGTAGAGAGTCGGCAGGACGATCAATGTCAGAAGTGTCGATGTAATCACACCTCCGATGACTACTGTTGCGAGGGGTCGTTGCACTTCGGCGCCAGCCCCATGTGACAGTGCCATCGGCAGAAATCCGAGAGCTGCGACGGAAGCCGTCATCAATACGGGTTTCAGCCGTCTTCCCGCCGCAGTGAGGATGGCGTTGCGCAGCGTTCCACCTTCTTTGCGCAAGTTATTTACGGCGGCGATCAACACCACACCGTTGAGGACGGCCACACCGAACAAGGCGATGAAGCCGATCGATGCGGAGAGGTTCAGGTTGAGGCCGCGCAGCCAGAGAGCAGCGATGCCTCCGACCAGCGCGAAGGGCACATTCAAGATCACCAGCATCGCCTGTCGTACATGCTTGAAGGTCATGAACAGAAGGATGAAGATGATGGCGAGCGAAAGCGGCACGACCAGTGTCAATCGTCGCATGGCACGTTGCTGATTTTCGAATTGGCCGCCCCAACGAATGTAATAGCCCGTCGGGAGAGGCACCTGTGCTGCAATGTCCCGATGTGCTTCCTCGACGAAGCTGCCGATGTCGCGGCCTCGTACGTTCGATTGTACGATGAGCCGGCGCTCCCCATCCTCGCGATTGATCGCCTCGGGACCGTGTTGGACGGCGATATTTGCCACGTGCCCCAGGGTCACCCGCTCGCCACCGGTACCCGTCAGAACGATTCCTGCCACCGATTCCGGATCATGCCGCATTTCTTCAGGAAAGCGGACCACGATGCCGAAACGCTGTACACCATCGAGCAGCTCGCTGACCTCGGTGCCGCCGATGGCCGTTTCGACGGCGCTCCGCACATCGGCAACGTTCAAGCCGTAACGGGCGATCTTGTCGCGGTCGATGTCGACCTGTAGTTGTGCGGCGCCCGACAGAATCTCGACCTGCAGGTCGGCTGTGCCAGGCACCTTGGCGAGTACGGTCCGGATCGAATTACCGAGCCGTTCCAACACAGCGGCATCGGGACCAAATACTTTTACGGCAACATCGGCTTTCACACCCGATACGACTTCATCCAATCGCATCGCCATGGGCTGAGTGAAATTGAAGGTCAGGCCCGGCACCGTGCCCAGCCGATGAGCCATCGCATCGATCAGGGCCTCCTTGGTACGCCCCGTCGTCCATTTCTCATACGGATGCAGCAGAACGTAGACGTCGCCCTGGTAGATTCCCATTGCCTCTGTCGCGATGTCAGGCCGGCCGATTTTCGTCACCACACGTGACACTTCCGGAAATTGCAGCAGGATCTTTTCGATGCGTGTGGAGGTTTCGACGGATTCCTCCAGCGACACGGAGGGGAGCATCCGGGTTTCGATCAGAATCGAACCTTCATCGAGCTTCGGCATGAATTCGGTGCCGAGAAAGGGCAGAGAGCCGATTGCCAGGCTGATGAACAGCAGAGCCACCGTTACCGTCCTCAGGCGGTGATCCATTGCCCCGCCAAGATGGCGCACGTAGGCGCGGCGCAGCCTCTGGAACCATGCCCCTTCCTTGTGGGGACGGCTGTCGATCGGCAGCCACAACGACGCCAGAACGGGAATGACCGTCATCGACAAGAGGAGTGCACCCAGAATTGCCGAACACACGGTGATGGCCATGGGCCGGTACATTTTCCCTTCGAGGCCCTGGAGCGTGAAAATCGGCAGGTAGACGGCAACGATGATGAGCACGCCAAACAACACGGGCCGAGCAACTTCCGTTGCCGCAGCAATGAAAAAAGAGCGCCGTGAGCCGGGAGACAGAGTTCCAACGTTCTCTGGCAGATCGTTACGCCGGCGGATGAAATTCTCCATCATCACCACCGCACCGTCGACGATCATGCCGAAGTCGATGGCGCCGAGAGACATCAGGTTTGCCGAGACGCCGAACGCCGCCATCCCAACAAAGGCACTGAGGAGAGAGAGCGGGATGATCATGGCGACCAGCAGCGCGGCGCGCAGATCGCGCAAAAAAACGAGCAGTACCCCGATGACGAGGAGTGAGCCTTCGGTCAGGTTGCGGCGTAACGTCCGTGACGTACGATCGATCACTTCCGTCTGGTCGTAGAATGGCTGGAGAGAGACGCCCGGAGGCAGTGAGCTGGCGATATCCCGAATACGGGATTTCACGCGGCTGGTGACTTCCTTGGCGTTCTCTCCTTTCAAAAGGATCACCATGCCCGCCACGCTCTCCCCCTTGCCATCCCGCGTGACGGCGCCGTTGCGTGGCATCGGCGCAATCCGGACTTCCGCAACGTCACTGACGAAGATCGGCACGCCGTCCTTGGCGGCCAACACGATTCGTCCGATGTCATCGGAGTTGCGCACCAGGCCAAGTCCGCGAACCGTGAGTCGCTCGGACCGATGTTCCAGGAATCCACCGCCAAAGGCGGAATTGTTGTCGGCAATGGCATGAAAGATCTCGCTCAGGGACAGGCCGTATTTCTCCAGCTTTTGCGGGTCGACGACGACGTGGAACTGCTTCGTTTCACCTCCCCAGGAGTTGACCTCTCCGACACCTTTGACCGAGCGCAGCCGCAACCGCACTTCCCAGTCGTGCAGCGTCTTCTTCTCCATCGCGTTGGCGCCGTCGCCTTCGACGAGATACTGGTAGACCTCTCCAAATGCCGTCGCGACCGGCCCCAGTCCTGGTTCGATTCCTGGCGGGAGCCGGCTACGCGCTTCATTGAGGCGTTCGGACACTTGTTGGCGTGCGAAGTAGATCGGGACGGAGTCTTCGAAGACGATCGTGACCAACGAAAGGCCGAACTTCGAGAGGGAACGCACCTGTTCGGCGCCGGGTACGCCCATGACAGCGGTTTCGATGGGGTACGTCACCCGCTGTTCGACATCCGAGGCCGCAAGTCCCGGAGCCTCGCAGGCGATGACCACCTGATTGCTGGTCAGATCGGGAAATGCCTCGATGGGTAGGGATTCGTAGGCGGCAAGCCCGCCGATCACCAGGAGGGCCAGTCCGAGGAGGACCAGAAACCGCTGTTTCAGTGCGCCTGCGACAAAGCGCTCCAGGGGACCCACTATTCCTGTTCCTCTATGGCCGATCTCAGAAGCTCTGATTTCAAAAGGAAGCTGCCGGTACTGACGATGCGATCCCCGGGTTTGAGTCCTTCGAGGATTTCCACCGATCCGTCGATGTCCCCGCCGGTTCGTACCTGGCGGCGTTGGAACGTGCCGTCGTCCTGTGCAAGGAAGACGACGGAGTCGCCGTCGATTTGTTGCACGGCTGCATGGGGAACGACGGCGACCTTCCGAGGTTCTTCTTCCCCAAGGGCGATGGTCGCAAACATTTGCGGCTTCAGCAGGCCCTCTTCGTTGGGTACGCGACAACGCACGGTAATACGACGTGTCTTCGGATCCAGTGTGTCGGCCACGAAGATGATGTCACCGCTGAAAACACGATCAGGATAGGCTGTCACGAATACCTCGACCGGTTGGCCGATGTGCGTGCGGGGGATCTTGGTCTCGTCGATCTCGGCGAGAGCCCACAGGGTCGACAGGTCGCTGATCACGAACAAGCCGGCTCCTGGCGTCACGGCGCCACCCGGAGTGACGCTTCTTTCCAGCACTGCCCCCGGCAATGGTGCTCGTACCGGAATGAATTCACCGCTCTCGCCGCTCGGATCATCCCTCGAGGTGATGCCGAGATGCTCGAGAATTTCTTCCTGACGCCGCACTTCGGTGCGGGCCCTAGCGAGCCTCTGCTCTTCCGCCAGACGATCTGCCTCGGCGCGTTGCAACTCCTGCAGGGAGATTGCCTTGGCGGTATACAGCCGCTCTGCCCGGGCATGAGCCTCACGGGCGTAGTTGAGTTCGCTTTCAGCTTGCCGGCGGGTGGCAACCGCCTTGCGGTAGGCGGCCCAGATGTCGTGTACGAGGGGACTATGGAGCAGCGCGAGAACCTGGCCTGTCACGACGCGATCACCGACTGCGGCCGCCACGCTCAAGACTTTTCCCTCGATGGTGGCGCCAATCCGGGCAGTTCGCGTCTCGTCCAGCGCCAGGACGCCCGGAGCCAGGATTCGATCACGGTG
>CAZEWD010000139.1:5709-7848 GCA_964515725.1 uncultured Binatia bacterium (SeqCode) | reverse complement strand
ATGACATTCCATCATGCTGCCGGAACGGATCGCCAAGCCCACGATGGCAACCCGCCCCACACGGCACACTGAGCTGATCTCGACCAGACTCCTGCGCCTGCCGGTCATCCCCGGTTGACTTGGTCGATTTCGCCCGCGACGTTGTTTTCGTGGACCAGCAAGACTGCCTGACTACGGCTGACCATGATCGCACGAGCGCCGGTTTGCGCTACGTCTACCCGGTTGTCTCTCGACGTGCTGGGGGGCTGTCGCTCGGAATCAACCTGAATCCCAACAATGCGTGCAACTGGCGTTGTATCTATTGCCAGGTTCCGGGTCTGAAACGGGGGGCAGCTCCACCGGTTGATCTGGAACTACTCGAACGCGAATTGCGTGCCCTCCTTCTCGATGTTCTCCAGGGCGATTTCCTTTCTCGCCGGGTTCCACCGGGGGTGCGCCGTCTCCATGACATTGCGCTTTCGGGTAATGGAGAACCGACGAGTGCCGCCGAGATCGATCGGGTCGTCGAGATCATTGGCGGTGTCCGGGCATCCCTGTGTGTGGGTGATGACGTCAAGACGTTGTTGATCACCAACGGAAGTCTGGTGCGGCGGCCCGTTGTGCGGGCGGCGCTGCGTCGGCTTGCTGGCATTCACGGTGAAGTGTGGTTCAAACTCGATCGTGCGACGGAGGCGGGAATGCGTGCCGTCAACAACACGAAACGATCGATGGCGCGGGTTCGTGCCGACATCGAGAGCGCTTCGAATTTGTGCCCTACCTGGATTCAGACCTGCCTGTTCGCCATCGACGGCAAGGCTCCTGCAGGCGTGGAGTTGGATGCCTACGTCGAATTCCTGCGCGAGTTGCGTGAATCGCAGGTGCCCGTACGAGGTGTATTCCTGTACGGCCTGGCCCGGCCGTCTTTCCAACCGGAAGCGCCACGTCTGGCGAACTGTTCACCGGAACTGTTCGAGCTGCTGGCCGGGCGTTTGCGACAAATCGGATACGAGGTTCGGGTAGCGCTTTGAGCCGGTCTGCCCTGGTTGCCTCTCCAGGGTGCGGCTGGTATGAAATCCCGTATGTACGCGATGCTCGCCAAGGCCATTGGAGAACCGGGAGACCTGGAATGGACGGAATTGCCCGATCCCGAGCCGGGGCCAGGTGAGGTTGCGATCGATGTGAAGGCGATCGGATGTAACTTTGCCGACATCCTGATGGTACAGGGAAAGTACCAGGTGAAACCACCGCTGCCTTTCGCGCCCGGTGGCGAACTGGCCGGCATCATCCGATCGACCGGCGAAGGAGTGGTGGGTTTTCATCCCGGTGACCGGGTATGTGCGCTGCCCGGTTGGGGCGCTTATGCAACCGTCGCTGTGGTGCCCGCAGATATGGTGGTCCGGATGCCTGCCCCCATGCCGTTCACGCACGGGGCTGCGTTCGGCGTCGTGTATCAGACCTCTTACTTCGGACTGATTTATCGTGCCGGTTTGCAGGCAGGTGAGACGCTACTCGTCCATGCGGCTGCAGGAGGCGTCGGTCTGGCAGCCGTACAGATCGGTAAGGCGCTCGGGGCCCGCGTGCTCGGTACGGCAGGGTCGCGGGAGAAATGTGAGATCGTACATAGACATGGCGCCGAGGTGTGCTTCGACTATTCCAGCCCGGATTGGGTGGAGAAGGTCAAGGAGGCGACCGGCGGACGTGGTGCGGATGTGATCTATGATCCCGTGGGCGGAGAGATTTTCGATCGCTCGATGAAATGCATCGCCTGGTGCGGCCGATTGCTGGTGATCGGATTTGCTTCGGGAAAGATTCCGGCGGTGCAGCTCAATCGGATCCTGCTCAAAAACATCAGTGTGGTCGGCTTGCACTGGGGAGCCTATCGAACGAACGATCCCGCAAAGATTCCACAGGCGATGGCGGCATTGTTCGAGATGTATGAACGTGGAACGGTGGTTCCCGAAATCTCGACGGAGTTCCCGCTCCGCGAGGCGGCGCGAGCCTTGAACGAGATCGCATCGCGCCGAAGTGCCGGGAAGGTCGTGTTGATTCCTTGAGTCGAGGCGCTCCGGCAGGCAATGTGAGCACGGGGGAAAGAGGCGCGAGTTGCGCCATTCCGGCTGTGGGGGGAGAGAAGGGGAGCGCCGTGCGATAGGGCTCCGT
>CAZEWD010000139.1:0-5699 GCA_964515725.1 uncultured Binatia bacterium (SeqCode) | reverse complement strand
AATCATCATGGCAGGTCGTGAGAGGCTGCCCGAATGGATGCCGATCGTAGAGGGGCACATGGCGGGCAGGGACTATCCGGCTCGTTATGCCGAACCGGAGTTGTACGAGCCGATCGATTTGTGTGACGGAACGGGCAGGCTCCATCCCACGGCGCGCGGCTGGGCGCGCCGGCCGCTGGTGTACGCCAATCTGTCCGGTTCCTGGTTGCGCAAGAAGAAGTGGAATTTCTGGAATTGGATCTCGCCGGAATTCGTCTTCTCGGTGACACTCGCCAATATTGATTACGTTGCTTTTTGCAGTGTCAACTTCATGGACTTCGAGACCGGCGAGTCGCTTTCCGGAATGACTCTGGCGAGACCGGGGGCAGTGGCAATGCCCGAATCAGTCGAACGAACTGTGCAGTTCCGGCAAGGCTCAACCCTCTACTCGAACCGTAACGAGGGCGGCGACATGGTAGTTCGGTTCCAGGGAACGATTCGTGGTCGAAAGATCGACGCCGATTTCATCGTGCGCAAGCCACCCGGGCACGAGAGTCTCAGCGTGGTCGTGCCGTGGAGCGAGACGCGATTCCAACTGAACTGCAAGGAGAATACCCTTCCGTGCGAGGGCACTGTGTTGGTGGGAAATCGGCGATATGGGATGGATCCGGGGAACTGCCACGGGGTGCAGGACTTTGGGCGTGGTATCTGGCCATACCGCTCATTCTGGAACTGGGGCGTCTGCAGCGGCGTACAGGAGGGACGCGCCATCGGGGCGAAATGGACTACGGGTACAGGCGCCAATGAGAATGCGCTGTGCATCGACGGTCGATTGCAGAAGATCATGGAGGACCTTGTCTGGGAGTACGATCCGAAAGCTCCGCAGTCACCCTGGCGTGTGCGGTCGGTGCATACAGACGTGATCGACATGGAGCTGCGTCCCGTGGTGATGCACCGTCCCGGCCTCAATCTCGGCGTGGTGTCCTCCGGAGGTGTCTGTGCATTCGGTTTCTGGTCAGGACGCATCCGCTTCGGGGATGAAGAGATCAAAATTCGTGATCTGGTCGGTTGGGCTGAGGAGTTCGCCCATCGCTGGTAGACGGGCCGGTTTTCGTAATCGGCGTTGATTTGATCGGAGTGCAATGATAGCGGCCGCTGCCATGGAGCTTCGTCGTTTCGTTCCCTTCGCTGTGTTCGCTGCGCTCGCAGCATCCGTTCCCGCGTATGCGCTCAGCGCCGCCGATGTCGAGGCTGTAACGCCGCGAGCCACTCGGCATCTGCGCGTTCTGACGCGACTGTTGACATCCAACCGCTTGCGTGGCCGCGACAACGACACCGAGGAATCTCGTGCCACGCGGCGGATCCTCATCCGCCTGCTCAAGCGATACGCGGCCGGACTCGACGGAACGGCGGAAGGAGATGCCTCCTTCCAGCAGGAATTCGTGGTGACGGGCAACCGTGGAACGAACCTCCTGGCGTTGATCCGCGGCCGGGAATTGCCCGAGGAGTATGTGTTCATTGGCGCCCATTACGACCATCTCGGAACGCGCAGCGCTGCAGATGGACATTGCTTCACCCTGAATTCCGCTGGCGGCCGTACCTGCAATGGGGCTACCGACAATGCCACCGGGGTGGCCGCGGTGATGGCCATTGCCGAAGCCGTCCACCACCTGCCTGAACCACCACGTCGCTCGATCGTGCTTGCGTTGTGGGATGCGGAGGAGGACGGTCTCGTGGGATCGCGTTACTACGTGAACCACCCGATCGTGCCGCTGGCGCAGACCGTTGCCTACATCAATTTCGATATTCTTGGGGCGGATTTGCTCCCCAGTCTGAAGAGTTCCACGTTCGCCATTGGCGCCGAGACGGGAGGCAGTGGCTTCCTCGATCTCGTGGCGAGCGCCGCTGCGCCGGAATCACTTGATCTCCACCGTCTCAGCTACCTCTTTGGCCAGGAACGTAGCGATTATAAGAGTTTTGTCGGGAAAGGGGTGCCGACGGTATTCTTTTCGGATGCCACCGGCGCCTGCTACCACACGACGGGCGATGACCTTGCCATTGTGAACTTTGCCAAACTGCGGGCGCAGGCGCGTATCGCCCTGCGCGTTCTCCTCGACCTGGCGGAGCGCGCCGATCGTTTGCCGTTCGAGGGACGCGGTAAGTCACCCGCAGTTTTCCGTGATGCCGTTGAACTGCGATCCGTGTTCGAGGCCGCCCAGGCAGATCTATCGCTCTTCGGGGAAGACGATCGCCGCATGGTGAACGAAATCCGTGAAAGGGCAACTAGCGTGGTCAGCGATGGACCAGACGCATTCGATGACAATGACGTCTTCACGCTTCTGGGCGACACGATCCAGACAATCAGCGCACTGACCCGATTGGAGTGTCGCAAGTATTGATCGAGATTCCAGATCGGGTCATCCGGACATCCGCCCTTTGAGTCCGCATGCTGCGGGACCGCGGCGGATTTTGTTTTCGTGTGTCGATGTCCGCTGCCAGGGCTGTACATCTGGCGTTGAACCCGCGGAGAGACAACCTTGTTGCTGCGTGCTTGACCGTCGGATCTGAAAACCGCCATGCATTTTTCAGGTGAGGTTCGTCTCTGCTGTACGTCAGATCGCCCGGGGACGATCTTGCCCGTTCTGCAGGGTGTATGAGATTTATCCCTGCCGGTCAGTTCTTTGCGGGCGAATCGCCTTTCGTGCCGGGTGACTCTGTGAGTGAGCCCCCGGAGACTCGTTCGAGTTCGTTCAGCGCAACTGTGTAGCGTTCCAGAACCTCGAGATAGTCTCGTTGGGTACCGAGGAATTCCAGTTGCTGGGAGAGAAGATCGATCACGTTTGCTTCGTCGCGATCGACGAGCCGCTTTTGTAGGCGAACGTTCTCCTCGCTGAGCGGTAGAATGCTGTCCTGGTACGATACGAGATCGGCCGCTGCGATCGTGTAGGCGCGCCAGGACTCACGGACTTCTCGTTCGACTTCCTTCTGGATATCCTGCAACTCCAGATCGGCGCGTTCATGCCCGGCCTGTGCTTCGGCGATATCGGCGCCCGTGGCTGACGTGACCGGCAACGAAAATCCGAGGTCTCCTCCAAAATAATTGTTCTTGTCGAACCTGGAATAAGAAGCGGAGACGGTGACGTTTGGAATCCGTTGCCGGCGGTTCATGCGAAGCTGTGCATCTGCCACCTTGGCAGCTTCCCGGAAGGCTTGCAGATCCGGGCGCGAATTCTTTGCCCGCTCGACCAATACGGCAAGGGCGGGGACGGCGATCGGCTTCGTGTCGAGGCCCCCGACAGGATCGATCGCGGCATCGGCCGGCAGATCGAGTAGGCGCCGCATCAGATCCAGGTTGTCTTCGAGTGTTGTCTCGGCGCCTGCAAGATCGCGCCGAGCGCGGGCACTCAGGATGTTCGCGTTGTTCAGGTCGATGCGGTCGCTCGTGGTGGCAGGCCCCTCCTCTGCGCGTTTGTGTGCTGACTCGGCCGAGAGATCAGCGGTCTGTCGGGCCAGACTCACCCGTTCGCGATTGATCAGGATGCGCGTGAAAGTTGTCTTGACGTTGGCGACCAGGCTCAGTTCCTCTTGCTGGATGTTGGATTTCTCCCGACGAAGGGCAGATTGCGCGCTTTCGCGCCGTGGGCCGCTTTGTCCACCCAACTCGAACTCCTGTGATATCAGGCCGAAAATGTTGGGGCGGCCACCTGTCTCTGGGCGATAGGTGGAGCCGACACCAACGTAAGGGTTCGACGGGACCCAGGCTTCAGAGCGCTTCACCCCCGCTCGCGCAACATCGATTTCCTTGCGACTGGCCAGTGAGGCGAGATTGGCCCTCCTGGCCAGAGTGATGGCGTCCTCCACCGTCAACCGTAGATTTTGCGCATGTGCAGTCGAGGCAGCGCTCAAGACGACCGTGAACACCCCCCAAATCATGGGCCTGTTTCTCATGATGCGGTACACTCCTCCCGTTGTCCCGACACTCCGGCCAAAGCGCCACCGCTTGTAGCAGATCGACGAACAGGAGTGCGCAAAAAAAAAAGGCGCGCACCACATGGCGCGCGCCTTTTTTTGAATGTCGCCTGTTCGGAAGCGACTCCAAAGAGCGATTCTTATCGGACCACCTTCTGTGGCTTTTGCGGCTTTTGTGGTTTCTGCGGCTTTTGCTCTGCGTGCGGCTTCTGTGGTTTGTGTGCGACCTGAGGCTTTTGAGGTTTCTGCGGCTTCTGCTCGACGTGTGGTTTCTGGGGCTTGTGCTCAGGCCTTGGCTTCTGCGGTTTGTGATCGGGCTTCGGCTTCTGAGGCTTGTGCTCAGGCCTTGGCTTCTGTGGCTTGTGATCCGCATGTGGCTTCTGCGGCTTGTGCTCAGGCTTCGGCTTCTGAGGCTTGTGCTCGGGCTTTGGCTTCTGAGGCTTGTGGTCCGCATGCGGCTTCTGAGGTTTGTGATCGGGATGCGGCTTCTTCGGCTTTTTCTCCGGCTTCGGCTTATGCGGCTTCTGCTCTGCGTGTGGCTTCTGCGGCTTATGCTCGACGTGTGGCTTCTGTGGCTTGTGGTCCGCGTGCGGCTTCTGTGGCTTTTGCGGCGCTTGCGGCTTCTGTGGCTTGTGATCCGCATGCGGCTTTTGCGGCTTGTGGTCCGCGTGCGGTTTCTGGGGTTTCTGTGGTGCGTGCGGCTTCTGCGGCTTCTGCGGCTTCTGTTGCGCGTTGGCCATGGGCAGCGCGACAAACGCTGTCAATGCCATTCCCATCAGAGTCCAGCCTACTCGCTTCAAGATCGACCGCTTTCCTCCGAACATGCGAACCTCCTGTCGTTCCACTTCTCTTGCTGGCTGATCCACCGCGTCTTCTTTATAGTCCCGCGATGCCAGCAGTCGTTATCCTACCTGTTGCCCTGTTGTCAAGTTGAAATTGCGCCTTCGATGTCAAAAACTTCTTGTTGGTTTCTGGTCCATGCCTCGCCCTTGCTTTTCATCCTGTCAGACTTCCTGCGAGGTGTGGTTTCGGCGGCGCTTCTACCGCCCCGAAAATCACAGATTCCGCGGAAACGCAAGTGGCGCAGACGGATCCCGGCAGTCTAAATGCAGTCGTTTCGAAATTCCGCTTGGTCTTTCAGGAAGCGGTGGTTCCCCCCATCGGCGGTCCGATGTCGGGAACATCCTCGTCCACCCAGACGAGATGAGCCCCACAATGCAGGCATAGGGCATCCAGGTACATGATGCCGCGAACACTGCCGACGGGCAGCCGTTGGCGGTGCTTGTGCCCGGTTGCATCTTCACAGCAGTGGGTCAGGAGCCGTCCTCGTCCCTTGATGTGCAGCCGTGAGGGGGGCTGCAACGGCGTGAAAGTGATAATGGTCGGCATGACTCATTGTCTCAGTTGCTCGACGATGGCCCGTGTCGCCGGGGACTGGTTGAGCGTGTAGAAGTGAATGCCGGGCACTCCGAAGCTCTCTACACTGCGTTGTGGCGTGGGCGATGCCGATACGACGCACGGCGGCCTCGTCGTGCCGGACTTTTTCCAATTCCGCTCTCAGTTGCGTGGGAATGGTGGCGCCACACATGGCGGTAAAACGTTCAATCTGGGACAGGTTGGTGATCGGCATGATTCCGGCGATGATCGGAATATCGATGCCCGCGTCCCGGGCCCGATCGACGAACGTGAAATAGCTTGCGTTGTCGAAGAAGAGTTGGGTGATCAGAAAGTCGACACCGGCGTCGACCTTC
>CAZEWD010000138.1:5949-7925 GCA_964515725.1 uncultured Binatia bacterium (SeqCode) | reverse complement strand
ACCGAAATCCATACTGCACGACGCCAATGGACCCGACGGTAGCCTTGGCCGGAGATGAGAAGTGTGTACTATCATCAAACTATTGATGACGCGTTTCCTGTGTCCGCCCATGCGTCCGCTCCGTTTGGTTGATTCTTCCCTGCTGGGAATCGGCCACGCCGAGCGTGTTTCTGTCAGCTACGGTCGGACCCGATGTGTTTCTTTGCCGTCCAGGATGGCCCAACATCTTCCTCCAATAGGGATGGCAGAGTGCGCGAGGCGGATTTTGCTGTGTCGATCTGGGCGGGCATGTTTCTCTCCGGTATGGTTCGAGAAGAGATGATTGTATGGCGCGGATCCTGATTGCCGGCTGTGGCCTTGTTGGTACGCGGCTGGGTGTGGAACTCGCTGTGGAAGGGCACGAGGTCTGGGGATTGCGCCGCAATCCTGAATCTCTGCCGCAGGCGATCCACGGCCTGTGCGCTGATCTAACGGTGCCAGGGTCCCTGGCATCGCTGCCGGAGAATCTCGATCGAGTGTTTTTCACGGCAGCGCCCGACCGGCACGACGACGAGGCGTACCGCACGTTGTATGGGGATGGCGTGCGGATTTTGTTGCAGTGTCTGGTGGAACAGGGGCAGCAACCACAGCGGGTCCTTTTTACCTCCAGCACGGCGGTTTACGAGCAGAAAGACGGCGAGTGGATCGACGAGGATTCACCCACCCAACCATGTGGCTATGCTGGCCAACGTCTGCTGGAAGCAGAGCGGCTCCTGGCTGGCGGGCCGTTCCCGTCTGTCGTGGTGCGGCTGGCCGGTATCTACGGGCCGGAGCGTGCGCGTCTGGTCGACACCGTGCGCAACGGTGCTGCGGCCTATGCGGATGGACCTCCGCGTTACACAAACCGGATTCACCACGACGATTGCGCTGGTGTCCTTCGATACCTGGCGTTCCTCGATGATCCCGACCCTCTTTATCTGGCATCGGATGACGAGCCCGCCGATGACCGTACGATCCTCACTTGGCTGGCAGGGCAACTGGGCGCGCCCGAGCCCGCCATCCGGCCTGCTGCCGAGCTTTCCTCCTGGACTCGCGGTTCAAATAAGCGGTGTTGCAACCGTAAACTGCGCCAATCCGGATACCGATTCCGTTTTCCTACATTCCGTGACGGATATGGTGCCATGCTTTCCTGACGGCATCTGGATCGGAACGTTGCGAGAAGCTGGATTTCGTAGAGGAGCTCCGGGCGCTGCATGCAACCACCCTTGAACTCCATCCTTCGGGCGGTAAGCTCGTGTGGTGGTTCGTTTACTCGCATCCCGATTGCCCCGCAATCCTGTTCTCATGGGACAGTATGTCTTGCATGCAGTGGGCATCGCTGGCGCTGTGTTCCTGGCATTGCGAGGGGATTGGA
Organism: uncultured Binatia bacterium (SeqCode); assembly: GCA_964515725.1. Classification (GTDB taxonomy): domain Bacteria; phylum Desulfobacterota; class Binatia; order HRBIN30; family HRBIN30; genus CAZEWD01. Next base: position 6,532 of record CAZEWD010000138.1, on the reverse strand, counting down.
GGGGTCTTTTCCTACTTGCTCTGATACCGCTTGCCCTTGTTCCGTTTTCGTATGCACGGGTTCGCCTACACCGTTCGCTGACGAGACGCCTGGAGCGTCGCATGCCCTGGCCTCTCATTGCGCTTGGACTGTCCTGCGATGCGATTATGCTCGTCCAATTGTTTTACGCCCGGCTGCCCCGAGACCCGATACTTCTCCGCATTCCGGGGGTCATGTGGATCGGTTCGGTGTGGTTCAGTGCGTACGCCCTCCTGCTGTTGTTGTACGGTATCCTGGGGCTAGCCCGTCTCCTGGACCGGCTGGCAGTACGCCTTCGTCCATCAAGGGCAGCTCCGTTACCGATGGGTGACGGAGAACTCTCCATCGGTCGGCGCGAACTCCTGCAAAAGGCCGCAGTCTTCGGTGCGGCGGTACCCTTTGGTGTGTCCATCACCGGTGCACCGATTTCGTACGATTTCCGTGTCGAACATCGGGAGATCCGATTACCGCGTTGGCCACGGGCGCTGGATGGTCTCCGGATTGTGCATCTATCGGATATCCATGTGGGTGGTGCCATGAACCGGGAACGATTGCTCCAGGTGGC
>CAZEWD010000138.1:1322-5939 GCA_964515725.1 uncultured Binatia bacterium (SeqCode) | reverse complement strand
CTTCCTGACACACCGTAGCGGTGATTTCGATGCGCCGCTGTACGAGGCGCTGCAAGGGATCCGGACGAAGCACGGACAGTGGGCGTGCCTTGGAAACCACGATTTCGAAGATGTGCCACGACTCGAACGTCGCCTGAGGGACAGTGGGGTCACGCTTCTTCGGAACCGGTTGGCCCAACTCATGATTGGGCAATCTCCATTGGAGATCGGCGGGATCGATTACCAGTTCGAACGCCGCGAGTGGCGCCGCACCTACGCTCAGATCATCGAGGCATGGCCGTCACGTGGTACGGTGCCCCGTCTGATCTTGAACCATGATCCGATTGCCTTTGACGCGTTGCCGGAGGATTGTGCTGATCTGGTTCTATCGGGTCACACACATGGGGGACATGTTGGTGTCCAGCTCAGTCCTTCGAGCGCGATTACGGTCGTCGGCCTGGCCGGTTATCCCGACCAGGGTCTGTTCAAACGTGATACGATGCGACTCTTTGTCACCCGATGTGTTGGTTTTTACGGATATCCGATGCGCATCGGTATCCCGCCGGAGATCGCTCTCTTGATTCTGCGTGCACCCCAGACGGTCTGAAGAAGCCCGGGGTCTTTGGACCGTGCCTCAACGGCCAGGGAGACGGATCAATTACGCGTCTGGTTAGAGTTCTGCCGCCCTACGACACACGTGCGCGTTCGATGATGGCATGACAGTCAGTGCGTGGTGACAGAGTCCCGAACGCTTTGCCAGAATCGCCATCCAGTCGTGAGGCGCAGAAGGCGTCGCTGACATAGCTCGGTGCATGACGCACGAGCAGACTTGCCTGCAGTGCGAGCGCCAGCTTTTCGACCAACCGGCGTGCTCGAATTTCGATGTGGTCGTAATCCAACAGCTCCTTGTGCAGCTCTGCCACGGCGCGATCGAGTCGCGGTTCTCCCTGGGCCAATGCGAGTTCCTCGAAGAAGAGATCGAGTGCTTGTCGATCTCGACCCAGGGCGCGTAGGACATCCAGGCAGATGACGTTTCCCGAACCTTCCCAGATGCCGTTCAACGGCGCCTCACGGTAGAGCCGGGCGAGCGGTGTATCCTCAATGTAGCCTGCACCGCCGAGGCATTCGAGCGCTTCGGCGATCGCCACCGGTGCGCGCTTACACACCCAGTACTTGATGATGGCGGTGGCCAGCCTCGCAAAATGGCGCTGCGTGGGGTCGCGATGCTGTTCGTCGTACGCCCGTGCCAATCGCATCATCGATACGGTTGCCGCTTCGGATTCCAGTGCGAGATCAGCCAGCACGTTTTGCATCAGTGGTTGGCCGATGAGAAGGCGGCCGAAGGCGCGGCGATGGGCGCAATGGTGAAGAGCCTGCACCACTGCCTGCCGTACGATCGCCGCGACACCGATCACGCAATCGAGCCGCGTGTGGTTGACCATTTCGATGATCGCCGGCACCCCTCGCCCTTCCTCCCCGACCATGCGCGCCCAGGCTCCGTCAAACTCCACCTCACTCGAAGCGTTCGATCTGTTGCCCAACTTATCTTTCAGGCGTTGGACGAGGATCTGATTCCTGGTCCCGTCGGGCTTCCATTTGGGCAGCAGGAAACAGGATAATCCTTTTTCCGTATAGGCCAGGATGAGGAAGGCATCGCTGTTTGGAGCCGAGCAGAAGAACTTGTGTCCACGGATCGCATATTCACGGCCGGGTCCGCCCTTACCCAGTGCGGTGGCACGTGTCGTGTTGGCACGGACGTCCGAGCCGCCCTGTTTTTCCGTCATCGCCATGCCGCAGATCACGCCGTCCTTCTCGACGGCTGGGCGCAGGCGTGGATCGTAAACATTCGAAACGATCCGTGGTGTCCACTCCGCGGCGATATCCGGTTGTTGCCGGAGAGCCGGTACAATCGCGTAGGTCATGGAAATCGGGCAACCATGACCTGCTTCCGCCTGAGATTGGAGAAAGAACAAAGCGGCTCGTGCCACGTGGCTTCCTGTGCGTGGATCGCGCCACGGCAGAGCATGCAGCTCGTATTTGACGGCGAGACGCATCAGGTCGTGGTAGGCGGGATGGTATTCCACCTCGTCGATGCGATGACCGTAACGGTCGTAGTTGTGCAGCACGGGAGGGTGGTCATTCGCCAACTCCCCCCAGCGCATTGGTTCACCACTGAGGAATTTGCCCAACTCGGCAGTTCGGGTAGCGGCCCATCCGGCGCCCTCGCGATGGAGGGCCGCGGACAAGACCTGATCACTGGTGAAAAGGTCATATTCTCCCAGTGGTGCCGGTTGGTTGAGCACTTCATGGGTCCGAAACGGCGCTGGTTCTGTAGACATGTGACATGACTCCGTGGATCGTTTCGACCTATAGCGCCGGTGTGCAAGGCTGGATAGCGCAAGCCGGCACCACCGGGCGGGATCCCATTGACCCGCCGCTTGACGTCACTGCGGGCGGTCCCTAGGCTGCGCAAGCCCAAAAAGGAGGGTCTCGATGCGTCGATGGATGACTGCGTTGCTGTGCCTGCTGTGCGTTGCGTCGGCAGCTCATGCGGATGATACGGTGGCAACCGTTGGTTCGAAGACGATTACCCGGTCACAACTCGAAAAGCATGTGAAGCCGAAGCTCCAGCAACTCGAGAGTCAGCGCTACGAGGTATTGCAGCAAGGCCTCGATGAGTTGATCGCCAACGATTTGTACGAGCAGGAAGCCAAGGCGCGAGGCGTCACGGTTGAAGACGTGGTCAAGACCGAGATCGAATCGAAAGTGAAGGAGCCGACTGACGAGGAGGTCAAGAAGATCTTTGACGAGAACGCGGAAGACCTCGAGGGGCAGGGGCTGGAGCAGGTGAAGCCGCAAATCGTGCAGTACTTGAAGGAGCAACAGGCGGCTGAACTGCACGATGCCTTCCTCAAGACGTTGCGCAAGAAATACAAGACGACCGTTGCGTTGCGCCCTCCGACGGTGAAAATCGGAGACGGTGGTCGACCGGCTCGCGGCAAGGCCAACGCCCCGGTCACGATCATTGAATTTTCCGATTATGAGTGCCCGTTCTGCAAACGCGCAGCAACCACTGTGGCAGAAGTGCTCAAGACGTACGGTGACAAAGTCCGCTACGTCCATCGCGATTTCCCTCTGCCGTTCCACGCCAATGCCCGGCCGGCGGCCGAGGCGGCGGGGTGTGCCGGCGCTCAAGGCAAGTTCTGGGAGTACCAGGACAAGCTGTGGACAGCACAGGATCTTTCTTCAGATACTTTGAAATCGCTCGCCAAAGAGGTGGGGCTCGATCAGGCGAAGTTCGATGACTGTCTGGCCAAGAAGCCAAACGCCCTGCAGATCGACAAGGATATGGCCGAGGGCCAGGAAGCAGGTGTCAACGGAACCCCCGCGTTCTTCATTAACGGACGGATGCTGTCAGGTGCCCAACCGTTCGAGAAATTCCAGGAGATCATAGACGACGAACTGTCACACAGTTCTTCGAAGAATTGAGTACGTTTGTCAGGAGACCTACAGCTTCGGACTGGAGAACCTGGTTTCTGGGCGACGCCGCATGGATTCTGCGGGCGCCTGTACCTCCAGGAGATCTGCCCGGTACCGGATGCTTGCAGGAATACCGTGGATGCGGCAGCCATACGAATCCCAGAAAGCGGAGAGATAGCCCATTGAGGGGAGGAGTGATCTGATGCGATTGAGAAATGCGATTTGTTTCAGTGTGGCGATTGGTTCACTTGTGTTCATTGCTGCACCGGAAGCACGTGCCGACGAGGCCCGCGAACTCGTTCAAAAAACGTTTGCTGCGATTCCCGGTGCACCGTTCTCGGCAAAGATCAAACTCACCACGGATCGCGGTCTGGAACGAGAGATGGTGATGTATCGAGCCAGGCAGGACGATGTCGACAAGATCTACATCGAAGTGACGGCGCCGGCTGATCTGAAGGGCACCCGTTTTCTCATGCTCGACCACCTCAAAGGGAAGGATGAACAATGGATCTACTCCCCCGCGTCGAAAACTTCCGTTCAGTTGGACAATGAAAGCCGCAAACAGGAATTCCTGGGCTCCGATTTCATCCTGAGTGACATTGTGCGCCCTGATCTCGACGCATTCGACTACAAAGTAGCCGGGGAAGAGACGCTCGATGGCCGTGTCTGCTCGGTCATCGAGAGCAAACCGAAAAACGCGGCCGAAGAAGCCTACAGCAAGAGCGTGATTGCCATCGATCCGAAAGACCACCTGATCGTTCGCGGCCTGCTTTTCGACGCGAATTCGAGACCGTCGAAGACTCTGGTGATTGATCGGTGGGAAAAGAAGGATGGCCACTGGACTCCTACGGTGCAACGCATGGTCAATGTCCAGAACAACCACTGGTCGAAGATCGAGCTGCTCGACGTGAAATACAATGCCGTATTGCCGAAGAACGTCTTCGAAAAATCGTATCTAACGCGGACTCAGTAAGCTGAGGCAGACGTCTGGCCATCGTGGTGACGAATCGGTGGCGAAGAGAGAAACGTACGTTTCGATCGCCCGCGCAGGTGAAAACCTCCTCTCGCCCGCCTGGGGGTATGAGTGAGGGGGATGTGGAAGGAACCCCCGGCAACCAATCATTCCAGCGACCAGCGAAGCACGCTGCCACTTCGGCT
>CAZEWD010000138.1:0-1312 GCA_964515725.1 uncultured Binatia bacterium (SeqCode) | reverse complement strand
GATGCCGCGCGACGGCGTACAACAGCCCGGTAGTCACCAACTCCGCAGGTCGACAGGCCACTCATCCAGCACCTTCTCGCCGTCGATGATGTAAAGGCGTTCGTGGTACGCGACGGTGGGATCGACGTGCGCCGGCCAGATGCGGACACGATCGCCCACTCGAACGGGACGTTCCGGTGCGAAGGTGACGTGTTCGTCCGAGCAGAACAACACCGTGGCTTCCTCCATGGCCGGGTTACCGTGGTCCATCCCCAAAGCCTTCAGCCCACAGTCGGCAACGGCATACCCCGGTGAAACGGAGATGACGGTAGCCAGAAGAGAAAGGGCACGCCGGAATGGCAGCTCGAGCTTTGCATATGCCGTATCCATGAGAGCGTAGGATCCCGCCTGGATTTCACTGGCCCACACGTTGAGATCGTAGGTCCCCGTCCCACCGGCGGAGATGATTTCCCCGCCCGTTTCGGCGTGGGCTTGAAGCAGCAGTTGCATGCTCTGTTCGCACAATTCGGCGCGCAGGGATCGGTCCTCGAGACCGACGATATGGCCCTCGTAACCCATCACACCTCGGACGACGAGGCCGTGTCTGCGTGAGAAATCAGCCAGCCTGCCCGCATCTGCCGGGCTGCAACCGCAGCGTGGCAGCCCAATGTTGACGTCGATGAGGACCTCGCGCAGACCCGCCCGGGATGCCGCGAGGATGGTTGCCTCGGAATCGACAGCGACGATGACACGGGCATCGAGGCGTGCCAACCGGCTCGCATCGACCACTTCGTTGGCCAGAAGCAGATCCTCCCCCAGACCCGCTGCCGCCAGACCTTCCATTTCACGAATGGTGGCGCAACAGAAAGTCTTGTGGCCGTGAGCCTGTTGTCGCCGTGCCAGTTCCGTACACTTGTGCGCTTTTACGTGTGGGCGAAGACGTCCGGCGGGGAGGGCCTGAGCCATCGTGGCAAGGTTGAACTCCAGGTCGGCACCCTCCACGAGCAAGGCCGGCGTTTGAAGGTCGGTGATATTCATTTTGTCTCTCTCGAGTCGTTGCCTGCGCGGCGGATGGATCGGCTGGTCCCTTCGAGTTCCGTATCAGTGCTGTACTGGTTGTGTGCACAGTGACGCGCCTTGTGATCGGCCATCGGAAGATGGCAGGAGCGAAAATCCTCCGAAGGCTGACCAGGCCTTGCTCCTCTTGCATGATGGCGTAAGGCATGACAACCGATTGCGGTTACCATAATGCGGTAGCGATCTCATATCTGTCAGGAGGAGGAAATCATGCCGATCGATCTCCAGAAGGCGCAGGGCGCCAAGCTGCCGGCGA
>CAZEWD010000137.1:0-7961 GCA_964515725.1 uncultured Binatia bacterium (SeqCode) | reverse complement strand
CCGACACCATCCCCGACAGAGACCGAGATTCCCACGCCGACGCCGACGGGGCTCTGTGTCGATCTGGCACCGGGCAATCCATGCGTTCCGGGTGGCGGCGCCGCTGCGACCGATTGCACTTTTGAGTGGCTCGTCTACCCCATACCGAAGCAGAATCGTAAGGGTATTCAGACGACAAAGGCCATTTGTTATGAGGGTGATCCTCGCTGCGATATGGATCTCGACTACGATAACAAGAGTTGCACGTTCTTTCCTCAATTCTGTCTGAACAATTCGGATCCCCGTCTTTCGACCTGCCTCCAGCCCGGTGTGATTTCTTTTGAAGTGAAGAAACCGAAAGCCAGCAGCCTTGATCCGATCGATGTGGCCAACCTGTCCTCGGTCGAATCTCAACTGGGTGCAGGTGGCTGGGGTCTGACTCTCATCCGGCAAAAAACTCCAACGCCAGGGGTTCCCCTTTTCAGTAAGAAAAATCAGTGTAGCGAGGCAGTTCCGCTCGTCGTTCCTCTGAAGGTAACTCGTACAAACAAGATTCGAAAAGCGGTGCGGACCGTTCGTCTCGTAGCCGTCAACGGCTATGGGCAGAAGGACACCGATGTGATCAAGCTGGAGTGCAGGCCAAGCACCTGTGGCGACTCCATCATTGACCCGCATGAAACCTGTGACGACGGCAATCGGAACAACCATGACGGTTGTTCGGCCGGCTGCCAGATCGAATACCCGACGCCAACTCCGACAAAGACCAGGACGCCGACGGTCACGAAGACGCCGACGTTGACGCATACCGAGACTCCGACGGAGACGCCGACCCGGAGTGAGACTCCCACACAGAGTCCGACAAACACACTCCGCCCGGGCGAGCCGACCTACACGCCGACCCGGTCCCCGACGACCACGCATACTCCGACTCGTACCCCGACGGTTACGCGTACGCGTACGCCCACCTTTACCAGGACACCGACAATCACCGCCACACCGAGTGAGACTCCGCTGGCACCACCGATCACTCGTCGCTGTACCTTGAGGGCGGGAGCACAGTACTCGTCCGTGAAGGTGACTTCGACGATCGGTCTGAACCTGAATATTTCACTCTCGGGGTATCAGACCTGGAACTTCTCGCCCGAGGATCAGGATGGCGTCCGGCAAATCACGATCCCCGCAAATGACTCACACTTCAACAGTGTGGTATTGATGGGCATCATCAAGGCCTGCCCGCGTCCAGGCAGCGACGGCGACGGTTTCATCGATTGCGATGGCGGAGCGCCCAACTACAATTCCACCGCAACCTGGGACCACAATACAAGTCAAGCGCCCGGCATCAACGGTGGTGATCCTATCGATCCTGAATGTGACGACACAGCAATGGCCCAGAACAATGTGACTACGGCAAAACTGGAGGGCCCCACTGACCTCCATCCTGGAATCTGCAACGGGCCAATGCGCATGACCTACAGTGGTACGTATGCTGCCGGTGGAATGGCGTTGAATGAGTCACTGATCATTCGCCTGCAACAGGACGTCAATGGACCGTGTCCGGCGGACAATGCGCCATTCGATGGAGATGCAGGGGATATCGCCGTCGAAGGTATGGTGACGACCGGATCTGCAACTGCCACGGTTTACGATGCGATGAGCAGCTCGGCGCCATGGGGGCTCACCAATACGAATCTTACCGACAGCATCACTGGCAGCCCCTACAATTGTGCGAACCTGGAGAGTGGGTCGCTGAATAGTGGCAAGCTCGCCTTGGCGATTCCAGCAATCGATCTCGAACTTTCGACACTCGGCAACGCCGATCTCGTTGCATCGCTGGCGCTCGTGTGTCAGTGAGCACGTGCGACGAGAGGGCCTGCGGCTTTGGCCGCAGGCCCTCTCGTTTGGTGCCTCCGGCCGGCAAATCATGTCTTTCCCGTGCCCGGCGTGCCTCCCGAAGATCCGCTGGATAGAGTTTACTCACTGAACACGACGAGACTCTGGTCTGAAGCCGAAAACGGATTCTTCCCCGACTGATCGATCGTGCCGAAATGTCGTCGCGGTGCTGGATCCAGCAGTCTGAAGTGCGGACCGGCAAACAGGGTGAGGGACTATCTGGACCGCACCGGACATGTGGCTCGGGTACTTCCCCGTCTCAGGGACACGAGCCTACCTACATGGCGTTGGCATGCTTTCAGGCAGGGAATCTCCTGGAAGAGAGCGGTGTGCTGCCGCCAGGTGGCGTGTGATCGCGAAAAGCGACAGACCACGGAGTGAGCGGGACGCCGGTTACTTTGCGCGTGACAGATATTCGCCGGTTTCCGTGTCGACCCGGATGACGTCGCCGATGGCGACGAACCCTGGGACCTGTACGACGGCTCCTGTCTCGAGTGTGGCCGGTTTCAAAACGTTCGTCACGGTAGCGCCCTTGATGGACGGGTCCGTCTGCGTCACCTGCAGATCGACAGTCTTGGGGAGGCTGACTCCCATCGGTGTGCCCTCGTAGAACTCAACCTGCACTTTCTGGTTGGCAGTGATGTACTTGGTGGCATCGCCGAGGATTTCGGCGTCGAGTTCGATCTGCTCGAAGTTCTCGGTGTTCATGAAATGATAGCGGCCATCCGCTTCGTAAAGGAATTCCATCGAGTGCTGTTCGAGCGTCACACGGTCCACCTTGTCTTCCGAACGGAAGCGGTTTTCGATCTGGGTTCCTGTGCGCAGGTTCCGCATCTTGGTTTGCACCATGCCGCGCCAGTTGCCGGGTGTGACATGTACGACGTTCGAGATGCGAAAAAGCTCGTTCTGGTATTTGATGATCATGCCAGCGCGGAGCGCAGTTGCGGCCAGGACTGCCATCGGTGAAACTCCTTGAATTGCCGTAGGATTGTGCATCGCTGCTAGCATCGGGCACTATGGGTCGCAACCGAACATGAGCCACCCGTTTGGACCGAGTGGGGTGGATGGCTTCCTTTTCGGAGAGGAATGATATGGAGAATTGTCGTAATGTCGGCGCTGCGGTGGCTTTCGCAGCCGGGAAAATGAAAAAAGTGAACCTGTTCGAAACGGAGCGTATGTTCTGTGACGTTTACGGGTTTGAAGCCGGACAGTCACAGGCTGGGCATGCGCATGCCGGGTCGGATAAGGTTTATTACGTGCTCGACGGAACGGGTGTGTTCACGGTCGATGATGTCGAGCAGCAGGTGGGGGCTGGTCATGCTGTCTTTGCTCCCGCGGGCAGTATGCACGCTGTACGGAATCCCGGCCCCGCAAGGCTCAGTGTCCTGGTCTTCATGGCGCCACGGCCTTGAGAGCACAGACCTGGCAAACCACGAGAGGCGGCAGGCCCCGGTCGATCAGTTCGCTCCTGTCCTGTAGCGATTATGGCAGAAAGCGAAAAGGATTGATCATTTCTGACGTGTCAGGATGCCGAGACCGGCGATCTGATTGAGCGTGTCGAGCGCGACGGGCAGCGATAGATCGCTCTCGCCTTCGAGTTCGGCACGCACGACGGCCCAACCCACCTCGAACAAGACGGCCGCCGCCGAGTTTATATCGAGAGTTGCACGGACGCTGCCTTCTTGCTGGCCCGTCCGAAGGACGTCGGCCAGAAGGGCACGGATACGCTGGCGTTGCAGGCGCGCTGCCAGACGGGCGATCTGCTCATCGACGAGCAGGCCGTCTCCAAAAAGGGACGCCCGAAGAATGTCGTCTCCACCGTAGTGCCGTGCCGTGATTTCCACCAGTGCGCGTAACCGCAGAGGAACGCTCTCGTGGGTTTGCAGCGCGGCCGCGGCCTGGCTGATGAATTCCTCGAGCCGGCTTTCGACGACGGCAAGGTATGCTTCCTTCTTGGATTCGAAATGCAGGTAAAGGGAGCCCTTACCGGTCCCCGCAGCTTTGGTGATGTCCTCCACGGTTGTGCGCCGGTATCCGAAGCGGCGGAAGCTGGTCGTAGCGGCGGCGATGAGCCGTTCTTTCGGTGTGTTGTTCGATGACGGTTCGTCCATGTCCGGCAATTTAGCATATTGACAATAAATGACCAGTCTATTAATTCAGTCAGTCATTGATGCGGGAGGCAATGATGGAAAAGATCGGCGCAGTCGATGCATGGGCAACTCTGATCACCCCCGAAGGGGCGGCTCTGTGGCCGGAGGAGTTCCTCCATATTTTCCGCCGGTACAAGGTGATCGAACCCATGACTCGCGGCATGACGGCCGAAGACATGATCGCCGAGATGGATGCGGCCGATGTCGAAATCTCCGTTTTCTCGGCCTTCTATTACGGAGATGTAAAGGTCATGCCCAACGAGCAGGTTGCCGATTATGTGCAACGCTATCCCAGGCGCTTTGTGGGTGCCGGAACGGTGGATCCTCGTGGCCGGCCGATGGATGTGCTGCGAGCCATCGAGCATATGGTCAAGGATCTCGGCATCCGCATCCTGCGGCTGGAACCCTATGCTTATGGCGACGGCATGACCGGGGCGCCCCCCAACGCGAAAATGTACTGGCCGATCTATGCCAAGTGCTGCGAGCTGGATGTCCCCGTCTGTATCCAGGTGGGTCACACGGGCCCGCGATTACCGTCGGAGCCGGGTAGACCGATCTATCTCGACGAGGTCGCTCTGGCGTTTCCCGAATTGACGATCGTTGGCTGCCATCTGGGGCAGCCGTGGCACGAAGAGATGATGATTCTGGCGTGGAAGCACCCTAATGTGTACGTCGAAACTTCCGCACGGCCGGCAAAGTTCTGGCCTGAGTCGTTCAAGGAATTTGTCCGTACCTATGGTCAGGATAAGGTTCTCTGGGCGACGGACTATCCCCTGATTTCCTTCGAGCGTGCCCGGCGTGATGTCGAAGACCTGGACTTGCCAACAGATGTGAAACGCAAGCTGTTGCGGGACAATGCGCTACGAGCCCTGAAGATCCCGGTGTAGCGGGCACACGGAGGGAGAAGCCCGAGTGGGGATGTCTGCATGCATTGCCGGGGTCGGTCACACCGCATTGGCTTCCCGGCTCGACCGTTCCGCCTGGTCGCTCCAGGCCGAGGCCGTGCGCAAGGCGGTTGCGGATGCTGGACTCGTGCCGTCAGACGTTGATGGGCTCATCACAGAACCGGGCTATTCGCAGGGTGTGTTCGACGGCATTGTTCCCCACTTTCTTCGCCTTGGTTCGATGCTCGGTCTGAACCCGCGATACACGTATTCGGAGGTGATTGGCGGGGCCAGCTCCGTAGCCATGGTGCAGCGTGCTGCAATGGCCATCGAGGCGGGTCTTTGCGATGTGTGCGTGTGTGTATTCGGCGACGCGCCGTCCGCCGCAACGGCTACCTGGGCATACGGCCGAGGTGATGATGCGGCATTCGGTTTCTTCGGTGCTCCTGGTCTGCACGCCTTGGCAGCGCAGCGGCACATGGCGCTTTACGGGACGTCAGCCGAGCAGCTTGGCGCCATCGCCATTGCATTCCGAGCCCACGCCAGTCTGACACCACACGCTCAGCGGCGCGAGACGCTGACGATGGAGGCTTATCTCGCCTCGCGGCATCTCGTTGAACCTCTCCGTCTTCTCGACTGTTGCCTCGTCTCCGATGGAGCTGGGGCGGTGGTGGTTACCTCGAAGGAAAGGGCTCGTGATCTCAAGTGTGGACCAGTCACCATCGCTGGCTTTGGGCAGGCGCACCAGCTCACGGGCTTTGCCGATGCCGAGTACCTGACGACGTTGCCAGCGCGTCGTGCCGGAGAGGCAGCATTCCGGATGGCGGGTCTGAGTCCTGCCGATGTGGACGTGGCCCAACTCTACGATTGCTTCACCATCGCAGTGCTCCTGCAGATCGAAGACTACGGTTTTTGTGCCAAGGGGGAAGGAGGCGCGTTTGCCAGCGATGGCAATCTAAGCCTTACCGGCGCGCTGCCGACCAATACGGCCGGCGGACTGCTCTCGGAGGGCTTTGGTGGCGGTATGTTCCATATCATCGAAGCAGTCCGTCAATTGCGTGATGAATGTGGCACGCGCCAGGTGCCGGGGGCCGAGGTGGCGTTGGTCAGTGGCCACGGCCTCGGCATGAACACCCACGCATCGTTGATTCTGACACGAAACTGAAATGACTGACACGAACCGGCCAATCCCCCGACTTGACCCCATTACCCGCCCTTTCTGGGATGCCAGTGCACGAGGTGTTCTCTGCTTTCAGCAGTGTGCGGGCTGCCGGCATCGCTGGTTGCCAGCATCGGTTGTGTGCCCCGCCTGTTGGGCCGGCGATACGTCGTGGGTTGAATCCTCGGGATGTGGCCGGGTTTTCAGTTTTGCCGTGTACCATCGTGCCTACCATCCGGCATTTGAGCCGTTGCTGCCGTATGTCGTGGCGGTCATCGAGTTGGAGGAGGGACCGAGACTCGTCAGCAACATCGTTGGGATCCCTCCCCAGGAAATCCAGGTTGGTATGCCGGTCCATGTGGAATTCCTGGCCGCCGGCGATACCGCATTACCGGTATTCCGGCCTGTTGCTGGAGGAGCATAACGATGGGAGTCGACTTCGAGATCCGCGATCGTGTGGCCGTGATCACGATCAACCGGCCGGAGGCGCGCAACGCCATCGATCCGGAGACGGATCAGGCGCTCGTTGAAGCGTGGCTTTGTTTCCGGGATAACCCCGACTTGTGGGTGGCCGTGCTGACGGGCGCCGGTCGTGATGCCTTTTGTGCGGGTGCGGATCTGCGTCGTGTTGGCGAATTTTATCGTTCCATGACTTCGGCGGAACGTCTGGCACGTGCCGAGACGGGATATGGTCTGGGTGGTCTTACGCGCAACCTCGAAATCTGGAAACCGGTCATTGCAGCCGTGAACGGCTTTTGCCTTGCAGGAGGCTTCGAGCTGGCACTGGCGTGTGACATCCGTATTGCATCGGAGACCGCCACGTTCGGTTTGCCGGAAGTCAACTGGGGGATCATGCCCGGCGCTGGAGGAACGCAGCGCCTGCCGCGCGTGACCGCATTGGGGGCAGCGCTGGAAATGATTCTGACGGGAGAGCGTATTGTTGCGGCCGAGGCGTACCGCCTTGGTCTCGTGAATCGTGTCGTTCCACCCGATGAGTTGATGGCCACGGCGCTCTCTCTCGCCGAACGGATCTGCCGTAATGGACCTGTCGCCGTACGTGCTGCCAAAGCGGCTGTCTATCGGGGACTGCATCTTCCCCTGAGTGAGGCGCTACGCCTGGAACAACTCCTTGCCGAACCGGTTCGCCAGAGTGAGGACGCTCAGGAGGGACCGCGTGCGTTCGTCGAGAAACGTCCCCCGGTCTTCAAGGGGCGGTAGAGACAGGAAGGGATGAACATGGACGGCAAGACGCGAGAGGTCCGGCGACGGCGCAGATCGATTGGTGACTTTGTGCGTACCGGTGACTTTTCCGACTACTGGGAGACCCGCATCAGTTCCGCCGGGCAAGGCAGGATCCTCGTTCGCGGGTACCCGATCGACGAGCTGATGGAGCACCTGAGCTATATTGAGAGCGCATGGCTCCTCGTTCGCGGCGAACTGCCGGCGGCGCGTGAAGCCACCTTGTTTGAACTGGTGTTGAAGAGCGCACTGGACCAGCAGTTCATCAATTCTGCGGCCTGTGCTGCGCGTTTCACGGCATCGGCTTTCCCGGAATCACCCATTCCCGCCATCGCCAGTGGGTTGCTGGCGACCGGATCCGTGACCGGCTCACCACAGGAGTGTGCCGAGATGCTGTACGCAGCAGCGGAGCGGCAAGCAGCCCGGCATCTTTCGCCCAGCGACGCGGCACAGGCGGCCGTGGAGGAATGGCTCGATGGCAAGGGTCATATCCCGGGATTCGGCCACCCACTTCACAAGGCCGGTGAGCCACGCGCACAGACGTTACGCCGCCTCGCCCTGCAGGCGGGAGGTTGGGGAGACACCGGTGCGCTTTTCGAGGCGATTGGCCAGAGACTGGCAAACGTCAAAGGTCGAGAGCTCCCCATGAACCTGGCCGGT
>CAZEWD010000136.1:0-8018 GCA_964515725.1 uncultured Binatia bacterium (SeqCode) | reverse complement strand
ACAAAGTCCGTCGCTTTCCGACAATTCGTCACTTTCTCGCCGATTGCGTCACGAAACCCCGGTCAAGAATCGTCACTCGGTAGGCGTTCAGCCGAGACCAACATCGAAACGATCAGATTCCACATCGTACAGGTCGTCCCAGACGGGTTGGCACGGGACCTGCAGTCGAAAAAGGCAACGGGTTCGAGAGAACAATGAAACAAGCAACGGGGCCACCGAACGACACTTCCTGAAAGAAAGGGGGAAGACAAGGGAAGACAAGTGGCAAGACATTGCAATCAACCAAGCAACCAACAACGTCAGACGAGGAGGATTCAAGATGAAGGCTATTCGGAACAGCAAGGGTTTCACGTTGATCGAGCTTCTGGTCGTGGTCGCCATTATCGGCATCCTGGCAGCAATCGCCATTCCGCAGTTTGCGGCGTACCGCCAGAGAGGTTTTGACGCACGCGCCGAGTCTGATCTGCGTAATGCTGCAACGAGTGAAGAGGCCCTCTACGCGCAGACCCAGGCTTATGCAAGCTGCACGAATGCTGCGTGCGCCACAGCTCTCCCGGGCTTTGCGTTGTCGAATGGTGTGACGATCAGCATGACGGCGTCTGGCGACAGTTTCACGGGCACATCGAAGCACAACAACGGCCCAACCACATGGAACTACGACAGCACCGCAGGCGGCATCACCAACTAAATGCTCTGATGCCATCGCCGCGATTTCCGCGGCGTGCAAAGGGGATGGAACGAAAGTTCCATCCCCTTTTTTTTCGACGAAACGGCCGGTTGTGCCTGACCCTGCGAATGCCCTCTGCCAACCGCCGGCTTTTGCAAATCCCACCCTCTCGGCCTATAGTCCCGCCCGCAAATTGAACCATGCGGGCGTGGCGGAATGGCAGACGCAACGGACTTGAGCCAGAACTTGAGTGCTCGCCGGGAAACTGGCGATGCAGAACTGCCCAAATTCGGGGAAACCTGTGCAATGGCAATCCCGAGCCAAGCCCGGAGCCGCACTCCGGGAAGGTGTAGAGACTAGACGGGCAGCACCTAACCTCCGGCGGCCGTCCGGAATATGGTGAAGGGATAGTCCAGACCACAAACCTGTTGCCGGGCAACAGGGCGGCGAAAGCCGTAGCCGGTACGAAAATCCGTTGAGGGTATCCTCGTGAGGGTTCGAATCCCTCCGCCCGCACCAGCCACTGCGTATCTCTCCGTTGTCTCGGAGAGATTTTCCGACCGCATCTTCGACAAAAATATCACCGACTACGCCGGCCTCCTGCACGGCAACCGTACGGTTCCGGGATGAGGTTCAGTATCGTTGTCGCGAGGGGAAGCATCGTACGTCACGGGTCCTACGCCGCCATGCCTCCGGTTCGAGATGAGGGTGAACTTGTCGCAACCGGCGGCCGTCGCAACGGACGGTGCAGCACTTCGAGGGCATGGAGCGTTTGTCGCACGAAAACCAGTAGACCACCAACCTGACGCCAACCGACTGCCGGGGTCTCCTGGTCGTCCGCCATTCCATCCGACGAATCAGTCGGCTGCACCGCCCGAGATCGTCGCTTCCTCCGGCTTCCCCTGGCGGCGCAGGACCTCATTCAATGCCTGACGGACACCCGGGCTCGGTTTTTGTGCCAGGGATTGCCGGTAGTACGATTCGGCCTCCGCCAGCTTGCCCTGCTGTGCCAGCGTACTTGCCAGATTATTGCAGGCCGGTACGAATTTCGGATCGGCTTCGACTGCCCTGCGATATTCCGCAATGGCCTCGTCAGCCCGACCCTGACGTGCCAGCACGTAGCCCAATCCATTGCGGACCTCGGCGCTCGGACGGCCCGGCAGCGCCCGGCGGTAGTGCGACTCGGCCTCTGCAAACTTTCCTGCCTGAACGTACTCAACCGCCAGGTTCATATGTGCCGAGGCACATTCGGGATCCAACTCGAGTGCTTTCCCGTATTGTGCGTGTGCCTCCTCCGTACGGCCGAGACGCGCCAGCGTGAATCCCAGATCACTGTAGATCTCCGCACGTGGCTCGACTTCGAGTGACGCCTTGAAGTGCGTTGCTGCCTCTTCGAGGCGTCCCAACTCGACCAGAGCGAGCGCCAGATTGTTGTGGGCCTTCGCATGACGCGGGGACGCCGCGAGGGCACGTTCATATTCGGCCACCGCCTCCGAGGGCCGGCCGTCCTGGAACAAGGTCCACCCCAGGGCATTGCGTAATTCCGCGTCTTCCGGAGTCATCTCCAAACCACGCCGAAAGGCCCGCTCTGCCCCCTTGTGGTCACCAGTATTCTCACTGGCCGTTCCGGCACGCAGAAATGAATACGGATCCAGGAACTGCTCCCGGATCTCCGCGATCGCATCGCCCGGAAGCTTCACGAACTCAGGGATGTTCGCCGCGCGATCGTTCCAACAAAACGGGGGGGCTGTCGTTTCCATCCGCATCGATATGGGTGAGGAACAACTGCGTGTAGGCCGTGTTCACTTTCGAGGAGAAGACCAGCCACCGGCTGTTGGACGACCAGCTATGCCACGAGTTCATCCGCGCCGTGTTGTAGCGCAGCCGCCGCGCCACACCGCCCTTCGCGGGGACGATATACAGCTCGCTGTCGGGTCGCAGCAGCATGTAGCTCTTCGCCTTGCAGAACACGATCCACTTGCCGTCCGGCGAATACTTCGGAAAAAAGTTGCTCATCCCATCACCCGAAGCGCCCGCAAGTGGCTCCGGCACGCCACCCTTCCCGTCGTTGAAGGGAATCCGATAGATGTCGTAGAGGAACGGTTTCTTATCGACGGTGAACTCCGGAACATCGTTCTCGTCGACGATCGCACTGTTCTTCTGCTCGAGATGGTACGCATGGTGCGCCTTGGCTCGCGCAAACAGAATCTCCTTGCCGTCCGGGCTCCAGACCGCGTTGGTCTGCACATATTCGGGATCGTCCGCGCCGGGCAAGGCGGCAAACTTTTTCGTCACTCGATCGTAAACGACGAGGATGCCTTTGATCGGGAAGAAGAGTTGCGAAATCATGATGTCGGGAATCGCCACGAACACCGACCGATCCTTGACCGTGCTGATGACATACCGCCCCGTGGGCGAGACCCGGGACAACAAGCCGAAGGTCAGTTCACCGTCCTCACGTTTGAAATCCGCCCAGGTGATGATCTTCGCATCGTCAAGCACCATGTGCTTGGACACCGGCAGAATCCCGTAGGCGCCCTTGTCGTTGCCGTAATCGACATCGAGACCGAGTGTGCTGCCATTGTCGGCAAACGAGTGGCAGTTGCCGCACACCGGCAGATTCTGCAGCACGATCGGCGGCCCCGTTTCCAAATCGATCGTGCCAAATCTCCAACGGATGCGGGAGGGATCCTGTACCGCGGTCAGGAACGGTAACGGGACCTCCCGGTAAAACAAAGAGTCGCCCACGCGATCCTTCGAAGTGCTGATGTGTACACGTGACGACGAAAGAATTTTTGCCGGATCACCGTGATTCACTCCGGCGATCATGACCTCGGCACGGCGCTCCGAACTCCGGGCCTTGATCTTCTTCCAGATTTCTTCGGAGGGTCGCCAGCGCGCTTCGCCGACCCATTGCCGCACGAGTTCTTGTCTCGTCGAGTCACGCACAACGACGGACCATCGATCTACCGTCTCGGTTCCATCCTCCCAAACGAAGGTCGGTGCAACAATCTCGGGCGGAAAGAGCGTATCTTCCAGCGGATACGTGATTCGCAACGCCCCCTCGCTGGCGGCCAGCACACCAGCCGCCAGGATTTCGGCCACGAGGAAAGACAGCAACGCTACCCGCGCCACACGGCGCACGGAGGCGAGTACAACAACGCAAGACAGCCTCGACATACTCTCATCCCTACGCTCCCATCGCACCGATGGGAAGCAACGCAACGACTTCCGTCTCACACAGGAGTTCCGGCCGGCAGAGTGGTGCTTCGACCACCACCCAGGGAAAGCCACCGAAACCATGTGAGTGACAGATCTTTCGCAAGCTTACCGCATCATCCGGGTTCTTCAGGTAGGTGATGGCTGAATGCACGTCGGGAAATCCCGCACCCTGCGCAGCGAGCAATGCTTCGATGTTTTTCAGCATGCGGAGGGCCTGTTGATTGAAATCACCGATATGGACACTGTGGCCAGCCGCATCGATGCTGGCGGTCCCCGACACCTGCAGGCTCAGCTTGTTGCTGCCGGAAATCTTCAGACCACGGGAAAAGTCCGCACCATAGCTCCATGCTTCGTTGAGAGTCGAAGCGGACATACGGACCGGCGCCACCGCTAGGGGGGCGTCCAGAGCATAGAGGCTCATGGAAAAATCATGTGCCCCAGAAGGTGGCACGCCCTGAACTCCGGTGCTCGCCGGCTGGAGTTCGATCCCCCGGCTCTGGAAGAACTCCCGGCGAGCACGGTTGAGCGCATCGTAATCGCGGTCGATATCACGCAAGTAGATCCATGTCCGGACCACCCTGGAGAACCCCATGCCGCAGCGTGTGAGCAACTGTTCCGCGTTCGAAAACATATCCAGCGCTTCCGAAAATGCATCACGCCCTCGTCCGTAAATCAGATTGGTGTACAGCGACGTCTCGCCATCCAGCCGGATCAGACGTGCGGTAGATGAGGCGCAAGCCGCACAGGGACAGGACGGGATCGCACGGACGTCGCGCACCGAGGCTGAAGTGCGATCGTGCGGCAGCACCACCGAGACGAGGAGTTCGAAGATCGCGTTCGATTCGATGGGGGCTTGCTGAATACAACCCGGAGCCAACACGGAAGTTGTCTGATTCGCCCCGGAGAGAATCCTCTGACGCGCTTCCAGAATCGCCGGAAGCTCCTGCCGTGCATCCCGGATGAAAAGGGTTTCCCGAGAAAGATTGCCGAACGAACCATGCCACCGGGCCAAAGCATCGACAAGGGAGCGATACACAGCCTCGGCTGAATTCCGTGGACTCTGCTCGGCCGCCAGGGGCCGGCAGAGAATGGTGAGTTCTTCGGCCTTCGGTCCGACGAAACGACTCAGGGCGGCACAACACGCAGGCACCCCTCGCGTACCGTCCTCCCGAGCGCGGCAGGGGTGCCGTGTCGTATTGGTGCTACCGCCCGGAAGTGCTCCTAGAGACACTCGGGAAGTTCGGGGAGGAAGGAAATCGTCCCCGTGGTGTTTCCACTGGCGCAATTGTTTTTTCCGCCAAGCCCCAACATATCCGCGGCCACCCCCTGGAATGGTCCGGGTGGTGGATTCGCGGCGTTATTGATCACTGTGTTGTCGATGAATTTGTTGTTGTCGGGAGAGGTGTCGCGGAAATCCGGGCGATGCACCCGGCAATCGAAGTCTGTTCCCTCGACGGCCAGGCAGTAGTCCATCATGGCGATGCCGAAGAAGTCGTTGTTTTCGACGTGATTTCGTTGCACATCGACGTTATCGACGCCCAGGAGCAAGATTCCACCCCCCGGAGGCAGGGCGCCCGCCTGTCCACCCTCGGCACTGTTCGGCTCGTTGTTGTCGTACACACGGTTGTCGAGGATATGCCAGAAGCCGTTTCGTGAGGGCGGTTCGAGTGGGGGCAATCCGGCACCCGCCGGATGGTACAGACCGATGCCGATCGTGTTGTTGTAGACATCGTTCTGCTGCGCCAGGACCTCGTTCGAAATCGTGATCTCCAACCCGGTGGGACTGTGATGGAGATCGTTCTCGATGACACGCACATTCTCGGACGCCTCGACCCACAGAGACGCATCCTGTGAGCCATAGGACACATTCTTCTTCACGAGGCCGTTGGCCGAAAGAGTGGGCCAGATACCGACCTCCAGATTGTCGATCGATTCATTGTCCTCGATGGTGAAATTCTGGACGTGACGCAACCAGATGCCGTTGTTCTTGAATCCCTCGACGGTGAAACCTCTCACTTCGACACCATCGATATCCGGGTCTCCCTGATTGCGTGGCGCGATGACAATACCGTCACGCTGTCCCGGTCCGGGCTGGATGCGCACCCGCGTATTCGGTCGTTCACTGCGCGCGATCAGTTTGAGCGGCTTATCGATCCAGACGGCGGCCGTACCCGAATGGGTTTCGATGTAATCGCCGGGGAGCACTGTAATCGTATCTCCCGGCGCCGCGGCATCAACCGCCGCTTGGATCGACTGGCCAGGACGCACCGTCACACCCGAGGGTACCGCACCCGTAGTCACCGGCACGGAGTCGGTGCCACAGCCCACCGTCAAAAACAGAATCGCACAGATCCCTACTCGCAATGATCTCATGAATCTCCCGCTCGCATCTCAGACTCAAATTTTCGTTGCACGATCGGTCTGTCGCGCTATAGGGCGGCAACGTTCGATAAGTCAAGGTGTCTCGCGCGATCAAGCGAGAGGCTTTGATCGTCCAGCCGTCCAACGATATCGGAGGAACTCCGAAATGACGACGTTTCCCACACTCCGCACAGGTTCCCTGGCAGCCCTGGCTGCCATGCTCTCTGCCTTCTGGACATCGGCCGCACTGGCGCACTCGGGAGGAATGTCGGGCGCTTCCGGCATGGACAATGGCTACTTCTGCCGCAACTGCCATGCTGGCGGAACCACACCAACCCTCGATCTGGAAGGACCGTCGGTGATGGGACTCGACAGCACGGCTCTCTTCCGCTTCACCGTCTCGTCACACTCCGCGACCCAGATCGCCGCTGGGATCGACGTGGCGGCCAGCGCCGGCAATCTCGACACCGTGGCAAACCAGGGGACGATCTTGCTTCTCGGCGATGTGACGCACAGCGAACCGAAGCTCAACGACGCCAACGGCCAGGCAAGTTTCGAGTTCACGTGGCGGGCACCAGCCACCGCCGGTACCTACACCCTGTATGCCGCAGCCACGAGCGTCAACCTCGACGGTAAGCGGACGGGAGACGCGGCCCAACGCATGACGTTCGACGTTCACGTGGGGATCGACACGCCTACTCCCACACAAATCGTGGCTCCAAGTGCGACCGTGACCGCCACACCCACGGAAGTGCCCTCCACCTGCGGCGGCGATTGTGGCGGCGATGGGGAAGTCACCGTCGACGAGATCATCCTCATGGTCAACATTGCACTGGAAGTCACGCCGGTCGCCGCTTGCGAGGCGGGTGACACGAACAAGGACGGGACGATCACAGTGGACGAGATCGTCGCCGCGGTGAACAATGCTCTGAACGGTTGTCCCGCCTAGATAGCACAGGAAAATCGCCCCTTGCGGCGAGCAGCAAACCGCACGCCGCGCCGCCGCAAGGTGGGGCACAGATTGTGCGTTCGGCCCCTCGCTCCCGCTCAGTGCGTCGCAAAGTAGATGTTGCGGACCTCGCTGTAGTGATGCAGCGCGTGCATGCCAAGTTCACGGCCAACGCCCGATTGCTTGAAGCCGCCGAACGGCGCCTGTAGATGGACGCTGGCCGACGAATTCACGGAAAGCACTCCGGTGCGGATCGCCTGGGCCACGCGCAGCCCACGTTTGAAATCATTGGTGAACAACGACCCGGACAGGCCGTAGATCGTGTCGTTGGCCATCTCGATCGCCTGCTCCTCGGTATCGAATGCCATCACAACGGCAACCGGTCCAAAGATCTCCTCATTCACCACACGCATGCCACGATGTGCACCATCGAGAATCGCAGGACTCATGTAGTAGCCTCTGCGTTCCAACCGCCCCCCCCCACAGACGAGGCGTGCCCCTTCCTCCGTACCGATGCGAACGTACGACTCGCTGGTCTCGCGTTGTTTTCCAGAAATCAGGGGGCCCATTTGTGTCGACTCTTCCAGCGGTTCGCCAATCACCAGGCGGCGTGTCGCTGCCGCCAGCGCCTCGACGAATCTTGCATGGATCGAGCGCTCGACGATGATGCGTGAGCGGGCGCAACAGTCCTGGCCCGTATTGGCAAACACTGACGAGACCGCCTCCTGCGCCACTTGCTCGACGTCGACATCGGCGAAGATCACGTTCGGTGATTTGCCACCCAGTTCGAGGCCGATCCGTTTGATCGTCTTTGCCGCA
>CAZEWD010000135.1:0-8133 GCA_964515725.1 uncultured Binatia bacterium (SeqCode) | reverse complement strand
CAGGCGAATCCGTGCGATGGGCGCCTGTTTTCCGAAGACAAGTTCGATCCCGCCCTGTCGCACTTCAACCTTTTGTAGGACAGCATCAAACGCGGGCACCTCGACGGGCAATGCCGGGGCATTCACCAGAATCCGTGCGATTTCCTGCTGCAACGAAGCGCTCTGCGCTTCCATGCCGGCTGGATCACGGAAAGTCGCACGAGCCATGGCCTGTCCTTCGCCGCGACGCATGCGAGGCTTTGTCTCAGGATCGCGGCAGGAAGGTGCAGGTTGATCCTTTCCCATGATCGGATCGTTTAGCCCAGGCGCCCTACCCGACAAAGTGATCTGCTGCCCTTTCATGGTGTACCGATCGACTGGAAGCCTGGCGTCGCCCCGTCCATCTGCGAACTGAACGGAGCAAGAAATCCAAGGCACGGATCCACCCGCCGCAACCGTAAGATGCATTGGCCCTCTGTTTCGACTGTGAGCGTTTCGTCATCGAGCAATAGGCGGTTTCCGAGGGCGATGGCGCTTGCAAGGCGTTCAAAGGCGGACGACAGGCGGCGCGGCAGGTAAACTTGCCGGTACTCGACACCACCAGCGGTGGCGTTGCCTTCAAAGCTCATCTGATGGTCATGGTCGAAGTAAAGCACGGGCCGCGCCAGAGCGGCTTTTGCCTGTTGCGGAAGAAGTGGATTCGAACGTTGCATTTCAACGATGACCGCGCGTGCCCAGGCCAATGCAGCCTCACAATGGTAGGAACACGGGTAGAACGGTACGAGCATCGTATGCAGGTTGTTCAGCTCCCACGGCCAGGGATAGACGGTTGATCCATCGGGCCGTACAGTGCGGGCCCAGGTGAAATAACGGTTTCGGCTGTTGTTGGCGCGGTCATCCTGCCGCGCAAACGCATCCACGCAACAGGTGGGATACCCGACCAGCACACCAAGTTCGCGCAAGGCTGCACTTGGATCCACCTCGCTTTGTAGATAGACCGCCCGGCGCACCTGTTCTGGGTCCCGGCCAAGATACAGCTCGACCCGCTCACTCCCCCGATCACGATGGTCCTCCCAGCGGTCTTGCGCTCCGACCGTCACGCGCCTCTCCCTCCGTTCGCAGTAAACATCTCCGAACAAAGAACGCGTCCGCTCTTCTTCCTCGGGCCGCACCGTCAGAAACACGACCGGTTTGAGACCAGCTCGAAAGGCCCAGAGTTCAAGTGGATTTCCAGAGAGATCCAGATCGAGAAGATGCAGTGATTTCCGATCCGATTGGGGCAATGTGCCCTCGAGTCCGAGCCGCACCAGGGGATCTTCCGGCCGTTGCCGTCCCCTGGCCATCGCTTCGCGAAACACAGCATCTCCCGGCGGCAGTCGAGACGGCAGGCGTTCGAGGCAACAACGAACGAGGTGCTGGGCGGCGACAGCGTCTGCCAGGTCGCTGCCGCGACTGCCCTGCGGTAGAAGTTGCGCCAGAGCACGTATGTCGGCCGGTGGAGGGCGGCGGTGTAATGTCTTTGCCCCGGGCAACTGTACCGTTTCCTGTCCGGCATCGAAGGTCCAGGCCGCCTTCTGTCCATTCGTCTCGACGATGACCGACAGGGATGGTTTCCCACACCGAATCGATACGTCTACGTGCCATTCATCCCGCGACAAAGACAAACGTAGCCGTTCTTCTGTGTCGATGTGCAGGTCATCAACCGTAATCCCGGGGAGAAGAGAATTCAGGAGTGCTGCGCCCTGTTCGAGCATTTCTTCGAAATCGGTTGACGGTCCATCGGGTGTGCCCGCAATCTCGACTGACAGAGTACCACCGCTCGTTTGTGCCAGGAGTGGCTGTATCCGGAGCAGACCCGGCAATGTAATCCAGCCGTATGCCACACGTACGGTTCGGGTCATGTCCGTCAACGTTGCCTTCGTAAGGGTTCCTGGAAGCGGACCCCGGAGAACGGCAGCTCGATTCGCCCTTGCGAGCGTCAGTGCCGCATCCAGCAAGGCACGCGGTGGCAGTGTGACGGCAAATACAGCATCGGAAGACTGCTCTATCGCTGTCTCTATGGATGCGAACACAGCGACTCCCTCGCCGGATACATCCGCGTCGTCGATGTCTGGCACAACCCCGACAAGGTGAAACCGGGGTGAGCGGCCGGCCAGATCGAGCCAACCCCGTATGCAGTCCATACGCCCCACCACGACCAGTGGCAAAGTGGATTTCTCCACGGAGGCCAGGTGCAAATCTTCCGTTGGATTTTTCGTGTTCCCCATGGATGTTTCGACTATAGTCGCCGCCGAATGTCGGTGCAGCGATTACTGGCGGAGCAGCCGGTAGCCATTCTGAGCTTTCAGAGCCACAGCGACCGCTCCTTTCTGGACGATCGTGAACTGGCTCTACTCTCGGGGATCTTATCGCAAACGGGTATCGACAATGATCTCATCGTCACTGCGATTACGCGTGAGATGGAGGTGGACGGCTCCGCAGAAGAGATGCTCGATCGTCTGGCACTCACTCTGTGCGACTACAATCCGATCATCTATGAACGGGTGTGGAACCCTGAGCTGATCGCGCGTCTGCGGGAGAAAGTTCCTGACAAGGTTTTCATCGGCCTACGTGGCGAGCACGAGATGCTGGATGGAGCACCGGCCGATGCGTTTTGCACACTAAATGCAAAACAGACTCTGACACCACTCATTGCCTGGTTACGGGGACAGATCCCACATCCGCCCGAAGGCACTCTCCTCCGTAGCGAGGAGAAAGATTCACGGGCTCCATGGATGAGACCCGAATCCACCATACCTGTCGAGGAACAACGATTTCAGTATGCTCCGAACCTACGGCCGATCGTCATCAATCCAGAGGCCATGGCTCCTGTACGCACCTTTTCCATTCTCGGAAACTCGGGCTGCCCCTATCAGGCTGATGCGCGCGCCAACCCGTTGTATGAAGGCACGAAGATTCCTGAGGGCCTCGGAAGGGGATGCGCCTTCTGTGTCACAGGAAACCACTACGAGCCGCAACCGAACTCGGAGACCGCCGAGTCGGTGTTTGAACAGATCTCCTATGTGCGCCGGTGTGCGCCGGACATCGGACTCCTGGTTCTGAAGGACCAGAATCCATTTGCCTACCTTACCGAGGTCATCGAACGATGTGCCGCGGAGGGTGTCACGGATTTCAGTTTATTGTTGGAAACGCGCGCCGAGTGGTTTCTCCGCAACGAGAAAAGGTTTGCTCGTGCTCTGGCCGTAGCGCGCCAAAGTGGAATTCGGATCGCGCCGTTCCTCGTGGGAATCGAAAACTTCTCCCAGCCGGAACTCGACCGCTTCAATAAGGGGATTTCTGCAGCCCTGAACATCGAATTCCTCGAAACTCTCTGGCGATGGAAAGAGGAATACGGTGAGGCGCTGGATCTCAGTCATGCGGCGTTCGGTTTCATTCTGTTCACACCCTGGACCACCCTCGCCGATCTCGAAACGAATCTGGCAGGCATTCGGCAGACACGGCTCGATCAGTTACGTGGCAGCCTTTTGCTATCGCGTGTGCGCCTCTACCCGGATACGGCACTTTACTATCTGGCGGAGCGCGATGGGTTGCTTGTCGAGGAGTTCGGTTCGGAGACGGAGAACATGTCCCGCCGTTACGGGTACTATCCGAGCCGGCCATGGAAGCATGTCCATGCCGACGTGGCGCATTTCGCACGGATCGCTGCGGAGCTGACGGAGAGAAATGGTGGCCGTGACATGGTTGGTTTGTTTGCGCTTCTGTTGGACGAATTCCGCGATGCGGGAAAGGGTTGGCGGCAGATTACGGCAGAGTCGGTCTGGACACGGTATGAATCGAGCGGAGGACGTGGTGGAGAAATGGCGCGTCTTCAGCCCGCGCCGGAAGAATTACGACACCGCTTTGCGCGGCTCATTCTGCCCCTTTCCCTCGATGCGCCATTTGCTGGCGGTTGGAAGATCGGCGCCTTGCTCGCAGAACGCGGCCGGGTCGCCGTGGAACTGCGCCATCCGGATGAGCCCCCTTTCTTCGTGGAACTCGTTGCCGGAACCCGGGGCGATCACTTTCGCCGGTCGCGTCACTATCTGATTCGTACTCGCGAAAGGACGTTGGGCCGCGCACAGGAAACGGCGCTGTGCGCGTTAGCGGATGCCATCGCTCGAAACGACCGGTGAATGGCGCGAAGCATCTGGGCTGCCCTGCCAGCGCATCTTCCGAGCCATGTCCGAAGGGACAAACGGATTCGGATTGTCTCAATCGCAGTTTCACCACCACGGCAGTCGCCGTTACGAGTGGCGGCACGGGTCCAACGCGGAACCCTCGATACGCGGGGTGCTTTGCACCTGCTGGGGAAAATCGCTCCGAAGTGTCTGACAGGCCACAGGGACGGCCGTCACAGGGGAGGTCCCAGGAACTCGGGAGATGCTGCCGGATCCGAATCTCGCCATCGTCACGGCGACGAATATCAGTCTTTCGAGCCCGCCTCTCCGGCCCAGGCCAGAAGTCGGCGCCGCCGTATCCACACCAGGAGTAGTACGACCAACATGGGCAGCCATGAACCTACGCCCGGCTGTGAGCTGAGCGCACAGCCGCCATCTCCGGCGGGGGTGCCTTCGGGTGTCGGGCTCGCAGTCGGGCTCGCAATCGGTGTCGGTTCGGGGAGCTGTAGCCACACGTAGCTGGCCACGGTAGTGACGGTGGAGCCGTCCGCTGCCTCAAAGCGATAGCGATCCTGTCCGGAGGCTGGCGCCTGCACACTGATTTCATAGACAAACGGATCACCGTGGATGGGAATGTTTTCCTGGATTTGGCGGTTTTTGATCAGACGCAAGGTCATTCCATCGCCGCCGGTGACGGTTGCTCGCAATGTGGCATCGTCCGCATAAACGATCTTGCCGATTCGCTGCCCACTCAGTTCGGTATCGATCATGGGTGCATCGGGCCCTGTGATCTTCACGGCTGTCCGGCCGTTGCGGACACCATCGAGGATGGCGTCGACACTCAGTTCCTCCGCATACACCATCGTCGTTGGCGAACCGATCGGTGAATCGAACGTCCCGGTGGCCGTGCCGGCGGAGTGGTCGTCGCTCCCGCCCAGAGCAGCGGCATAGGAACCACGCGCCACCAGGCCTTCCCAGTAGCTCACACCCGAAACGACACCGGTGCGGACCTCGACCCCGTCGATCTCGTGCGGATCGACGTCGTGGTCCCAGGCACAGCCGATGCAGGCGTCGCCAAGGCGTAGATTGGGATGGTTGATCGAGAACAAAGCCCCCTGCTTGTGCACCGCTTCGATCGCCGCTGCGATCGTCGCACCGCGGACACCGATGCGGTGATCCACCCATTGGGTCGCGCCGATGCCGTTGGCGTGCCCTGCGTACGTGGTGAACTCGAACCCGGGTATGAGGAGGACCTGGGGAGACCTGGCTTGCGCCGCATTGTACAGGGAGAGTTGGCTGTTGGTGTTGTGTTCGGCGAGCATGACGAAGTCCAGCCCCCGGCTCGCCGCGAACCGCAGGATCGTATCGATCGACGGCTGCGCATCGCCGCTCTCACGTGAATGCACGTGGAAGTCGCCTGCATACCAGCGGCGGGTCGTGGAAAGGGGTGCCGGCGCAACATAGGGACTGCGCTCGGGCTGGGCCGCCAGAGTGGGGCTGTCGCGCAGGATCACCTCGACGGCGTAGTGCGCCGGCCGCTCGGCGATCTTCGCTTTGCCAACCACCACCTCCCATTGCCCTGGCTGGACCGGGCCGGGAACGTAGCTACGGGAGGCTGCATCCACACCCACGATGGCGGGTTCACGATTGCCGCCACCCCAACCTCGAAAGCCCGCGGCATCATCCAGGCCCCAGTCGAGAATGTTCGACTCCGAAAGATCATCGTGGCGTACCTCGATTTCGGTGATTCCCGCGGGAACCTCGAAAGGCAAAAAGAAGTGTGTCTCGGCGCTGGTAGGAACTTCTCCATCGAGGGAGATAACGACCTCGCCGGCACTGGCTGGACCAGCGATCGCGAAGAGAAGCAACGGGATGAAAAGCCAACGGCGCATCTTCGGGTTTGTCTACCGCTTGTTCGCTCCGGCCTCAAGATGTGGAGAAAAGAGCCGGGGCTGTCTTCGTCCGATGCATCGCCAGAGTCCCGGCATCCAGCCGCTGCCTCGATGCCTTCCTTTCTCCGGGGGATTCGATCCAACGCGCCGCTTTCTTCCGTCGTTCACATCCTTCTCCGTGCCTTCCGATGTTTCCGAAACCGGGATCACGGCGTATCGCGCAGAGTGCGACTCGTTGACAAATTGCCGCCAGTTGGCGATGCGAGCCGACTGCGGTTTACCCTTGGACTGCGTTCGGAGGCAGGCGAATCATGCATGAAACCGGAGAGACATTGCCATTGTGGAGCGTCATCCCGTTTGCAGGGTTGTTGCTCGCGATCGCGCTCGGCCCCCTTTTCGCGCCACGCTGGTGGGAACATCATCAGCACAAGGTGCTTCTGGCCTTCAGTCTTCCCGTTGGTTTGGCCTTCCTCTTTCTCGACCGGGCTGAGCTTCTGGCAACGGCGCACGACTACGTCGCCTTCATCGCGCTTCTGGGCGCCCTCTTCGTCATCACGGGGGGGATCCTGATGCAAGGCGATTTTCCGCCCACGCCATCCGTCAACGCATTGTTTCTCGCCATCGGCGCCATCATCGCCAACGTCATCGGAACGACCGGTGCCAGCGTCCTGCTGCTGCGTCCCCTTTTGCGCGCCAACGCGCACCGGGAGAGGTCCGCTCACGTCTTCATCTTCTTTATTTTCCTCGTTTCGAATATCGGAGGCGCCCTCACACCCCTGGGAGATCCACCTTTGTTTCTGGGGTTTCTCCACGGCGTGCCGTTCACCTGGACGCTCTCGCTCTGGCCGGAGTGGTTGTTCACCGTGTGCAGCGTCCTGGCCGTCTTCTGGTTCGTCGATCACCATCACTGGAAGAAGGAAGCCGTTCACCCGCGAGAACCGCTGCGGGTGTCGGTGCGGGGCCGTAGGAATTTCCTCTTCCTGGGCGGCGTGCTCGTGGCAGTCTTTCTGCCCTCTCCCTATCGCGAGGCTCTGATGATCCTCATGGGAGTACTGTCCTATCGCGCCACCAATCCGGAAATCCATGCGGAAAACAGGTTCTCCTGGGGACCGATCAAGGAAGTGGCGACCATTTTTGCCGCAATCTTCACGGCCATGATTCCCGCCCTGCTCATCCTGAAATCCGGAGGCGAACACGCCGTCATACGCGAGCCATGGCAGTTCTTCTGGACCACAGGATTGCTTTCGGGCTTTCTGGACAATGCACCCACCTATCTCACTTTTTTCTACTCCCTGTACGGGTTGGGATTGCCGGGCGAGGTGGCAGGTCTGCCGAGTGCACACCTTGCGGCCGTCAGCCTGGGCGCCGTGTTCATGGGCGCCAACACCTATATCGGAAACGGCCCAAACTTCATGGTGAAGGCAATCGTCGAAGAGCACGGTATCCGGATGCCGAGTTTCTTTGGTTACATGGCGTACTCGGGCGCCGTGCTCATCCCCGTCTTTCTTGTTCTGACGCTGCTGTTTTTTCGTTGAGGTACTCTGCCGAGGCGGTACGGCTCGGCACGGCGCTGGGCATCTTGACGGTGGAGATGACGGCACAGAAGAGCAGCCGATTTGGAAAAAATTGCCGATTCCGTGAAGAAGTCGGCCGGCCGGACGTCTATGGCCGTCATCGTTTCGGCAAGCATCGGATGTTGCATCACACTGCAAGCGAGGAGTGGTAGTCGATGGAAGCGGGCATCACCGCAATCAATGAACGAGTCAAAGAAGAATCCGCAGCACTCTATCGGCTGCGCGAAGAAATCGGCCGGGTCATCGTCGGGCAACGTTACCTGATCGACCGGCTCTTTATCGGACTGCTGGGGAATGGACACGTCCTGCTCGAAGGGGTGCCGGGACTCGCCAAGACCCTATCGATCAAGACCATCGCACAGGCAATCGATGGCAGTTTCCAGCGTCTCCAGTTCACCCCGGATCTACTGCCGGCCGACCTCATCGGTACCATGGTTTACAATCCGCGCGACGGTAATTTCACTACCAAGAAAGGTCCGATTTTCGCGAACATCATCCTTGCCGACGAGATCAACCGCGCGCCGGCCAAGG
>CAZEWD010000134.1:5437-8212 GCA_964515725.1 uncultured Binatia bacterium (SeqCode) | reverse complement strand
ATGTTCTCGACACCCCAGCGCTGGACGTAAGACTCGATCTCCTCGACGACCCGTACGGGATCACGTGCAGCATAACGAGTCGTCCACATCTGGGCACTCGAACAGAAGGTGCACTGGAACGGACACCCACGTGTCGCCAGGATGGGCATCGTCCGCCCCCGATCGACACCGAAGCTGAAACCGCCGGCAAGATAATGCTCGATCGGAACGAGATCCCAACGTGGGGCTGGAATGTCATCAACGGCGCGGATGCGTTCGCGCACCGCCGTGTGCCGCGTTCCGTCTCCATCTCGCACCACCAGACCTGCCACCTCGTCGAGCTTGCGCCCGATCCCAGCACAGGATTCGACGAGTTCAACGACCGTCTCTTCTCCCTCTCCGAGCGCACACGCGATCAGACCGGGCGCATCCTGCAGACAGAGTTCCGGCATGGCAGTCGGGTGCTCTCCCCCGCAAACGATCGGCACTTCGGGGAAGCGCTCTTTGAGGGTGGCAATGAGTTCCCTTACCAACGGCCATTCGTGAGAAAACATGCACGAAATTCCGATGAACTGCGTGTCGGGACGGACCCTCTCGACGACTTCGCCGATCGACAGCCCGTTGGTCAGCAGGTTCGCCCGATAGCCCGGGCGCATCGAGTACAGACTTTCCCCCAGGCCATCGATCGCCTGAACCTCATGACCCGCAGCGGTAAGACTACCGGCCAGGTAGGCCAGGGATAGGGGGGGTGTACCGTTCAGGGTAAGTGCATAGCGAGCCACCACACTCGGAGGACGTATCAGGGTGGCGACACACATTGAGGGTTGATATATCACCCATGTGCAGAGAGGTCTACGCTCCAAAGATGCCGGGACTCAGATGCGTGTTGCCGTCACCGGAGGAGCGGGCTTCATTGGCTCCAATCTCGTTCGTGCACTCGTCCACCTGGGGCACGAGGTCGTCGTCGTCGACAATCTTGCCACCACATGGTCACTGCATCTGATCGAGGATGTTGCCGACCGCATCGAGTTCCTGCACGCCGACATACGCCTCGCCGAAGATCTGGAGAGAGTCAGCGGCGGACCGTTCGATCGTGTCTACCACCTGGCAGCCTCCTTCGCGAACGAGTTGTCGATGGAGTATCCCACCATCGACATGCGTTCGAATATCGAAGGCACCTTGAACGTGCTCGGCATGGCACGCCGGCTGGGTTGCGATCTGTTCGTCTACACCGGCTCTTCCTCTTCCTATGGCGATGTGGCCGTGCCCTTTGTCGAAGACGGCCCAACTCGGCCGTATACACCCTATGCCATCAGCAAACACGTGGGAGAGAGCTACGTCCGCTCGTCGGGGCTTCCCTTCGCGATTTTCCGTCTCTTCAACGTTTACGGCCCCGGCGATCCGCCTGGACGGTACCGCAACGCCATACCCAATATGATGCGCGCCCTCGACACACCTGACGGCAAGATCCGGGTTTTCGGCCGAGAAGCGACACGTGATTTCACCTACGTTGGTGATGTCGTCCGCATCCTGCTGGATGCCTCCCGTGCATCAGGGCAGGTCGTCAATGTCGGCACAGGGCAGGAGGTCGCCATCGGTGATCTGGCAGTGGAAATCCTGCGTCTTTTCGGGCTTCCGGAGAGTCGGATTTCCTATGAACAACCCCGCAACTGGGACCGTGTCGTGAGACGCTGCGCATCGGTGGAACGCCTCGACCAACTTTTCGGCTGGATTCCATCCACGCCGCTGAAGCACGGTCTGCGCGAGGCCGCGCGTTGGATGACCGCATTCGGCTACATCAAACGGACGGCCGCATGAAATTGCCCGAACGTATCCTCTTCATCGGCGCGCATTGCGACGACATCGAACTCCTGTCAGGTGGGTTGCTCGCACGGGCTTGTTTCTCCGGACATCGTGTCGGTGTCCTCGTCTTCAGCGATCATCGTGGCGTGATTTCCGAAGCTGCAGCCAATCAGGCGCACCGGGAATTTCTCGACAATGTTGACTGGCTGGGGCGGGAATCCAGCAACTCGATTCGGAATCACAGCGGCGAAATGCTTCCGGCCTGTCGTGGCGCATTCCAGGCACAACGCGGAGAACTGTACGCAACGATGGAATCTCTGCGGGATGAATACGACCTGGTCGTCACACATCCACACACCGACACCAACCAGGACCACCAGCAGGTCGCAGCAGAAGCAGCCCGTGTTTTCAAAGCGCATACGGGACTTCTGGCCGGCGAATTTCCGAACAATGACCTGGGTGGCTCGGTCCCGCAGGTATATGTAAGCCTCTCGCCACGTGAAGCCGAGGCCAAGATGCGCATGGTGACCAATTACAAATCGCAGAACTTCGGGGGTCGGCCCTACATCGACAGCGAAGTGATTCGCGCTTTGATGCGCCTGCGAGGGTCGCAGATCCGGGAGCCTGCGGCAGAGGCATTTTCCGTGCTCGGTCGTCTCGTGCTACGGAGCACGGACAAAGCATGAGTGAACCCTCTACAAAGCTGCCGTCCGTCACCGTACTTGTGGCGGCCTACAACGAAGCCCCTGCCATTGCACCCATCGTGCGGGCTGCATTGCAAGCAGTTCCCGGATGCGAGGTTCTTGTCGTCGATGATGGTTCAAATGATGGAACCGATCGCACCGCGGAAGCTGCCGGGGCTCGTGTCCTTCGCCTGGAGAAGAACCAGGGCAAGGGCCACGCCATACGCCACGGACTGGAATCCGTCCGAAGCGAGGTCATCGTCCTGATCGACGGCGATGGCCAGGACGACGCAAGCGAGATCCCCAGGTT
>CAZEWD010000134.1:4224-5427 GCA_964515725.1 uncultured Binatia bacterium (SeqCode) | reverse complement strand
CCCCGGAATCGATCTCGTGGTCGGCTCACGATTTCTCGGCCGTTTCGAACCCGGGGCCATCACGCCGGTCAACGAATGGGGCAATCGCTTTCTGACACGCGTCATCAACCTGTTGTTCAACGTGTCGCTCACGGACACGCAGGCCGGATTCAAAGCGGTACGCGCTGCGTTGTTGCGTGACATCCCACTCTCCGCAAACCGGTTTGACATCGAAGTCGATCTGCTGTTGGGTGTCTTGAAGGCCGGCGGCAAAATCGTCGAAGTCGGCGTGAGTCGCGCGCCTCGCCCTCACGGCAAGAGCCGGCTCAACAACATCATCGATGGGTCACGCATCCTACGCCGGATCCTCAGCCGGCGTTTTGGACGAGCCTGACTCCAGGCGTTGCAGCGCCGGACTCTCCTCGCGCCACACACGCTCTCAAGAAGCAATCGTCTGCCCGGCGCGAGCCGATGCCTCCTTCTCGATGGCAGAGCGGGTTCCCCGGATTTCTGCGCGATAGGAAGGTGCCAGACGCGCAGCCCAGGCATCCATACGATCCAGGGATGCAAGGATTCGTTCCACCTGATCCCTGTCGCTGTAGAAATCCAGACCGTCTGGCCCATGCGGGTTCAGGGGCATGAGCCGGATCGGAAGTTGGCGCTGCCGGGCGATCTCCGCAAATTCGAGCAAGGTAAAATGATTTGCGGGTTGCACGACGAAACTCAAGACGATCGGAAAGCTCGAGCCCTGCCTCTGCCGGAACTCGATCAACGCATCGACATTCTCCAACACCCCAGCAAATTCGACACCGCGTTGCACTGCCGCATAGACCGGCGCCGTGCCCGCATTGAGGCTCACCGTCACACTGCCAAAGGAGCACCGGTCGAGGCCGCGTAGGACTTTCGGAGTCAACAGACTCCCATTGGTCACCAGAGACACCACCGCATCGGGGTACCGTGAACGGTCCCATTGTTTCAGAAAATGCATGGCAGTTGGATTCGCCAGAGGCTCGCCGCCCAGGAGGGTCAGCACCCGCAACGTCGGAAGAAATGCCAGCAATTCGTCCCAGATTGCTTCGGGAAGATCGCGCCGCGGCGAGCGGCCATGCATGCACATGATACAGTCGTAGTTGCAATACGTGCTGGGACAGACTGCGATATACAGCGGTCTTCCCCGCACGATGTCCCGCCGTTGAGCGATGTCCTCCTTGAGGAGTCGTTGGT
>CAZEWD010000134.1:0-4195 GCA_964515725.1 uncultured Binatia bacterium (SeqCode) | reverse complement strand
CCCGGCATGATCGTGAATTCACTCTCGGCGAACTTCTTGTCGTAGAGACGCGGGCAGATCACGCGGCACAACGAGCCGAGAGATCCGCTCGACATGACCCGGCGCGCCTCACGGTAACTCTCGCCATTCCAGATCTCTGCAAGCGAATTGTGGTGCAGATTGCCACGATGACCGATCGTCCAGTCGCTGCAACACTGCCGTGCAAGCCCATCCGGATCCACTACTTCCAGGGTGGTCCATGGTGCCGTACAGACCACTCCAACGTCCGCCAGCTTACCGGAAGACACGGTCCTACCCGTACCACTCGGCACACCGCCATCATGATGGACACGACTACCAGCGGGCAGAGCGAGTGACAGCGCTGTCAGAGCGGCTTGCTCCAACCCGCTCGGCGCACCTCCGTGTACCGTATCGAGCGCCCAGCGTCCTCGACGTGCGGCTGGGTTCACACCGGGCTTCCAGCGGCTCACCCGAAGCACAGCCCGTTCCACGCCACGTACGAGGGAAACCGACAACTCTTCTCCCTGCGTTACACCAACCTCCTCGATGGTGAAATCGCCCACACGCTGCCCCGGCACGATACGCGGCACCAGGCCGGTAAATGACTCCACGTCACCACCATGGGAAGGACTCGAAGGGCTGCTGGTCACATCAGTTCGAGCAACGTACGAGGAATTCAATACCGCTCGGACGGCAGGAGCCAGTGCCCTCCCCGGCTCTACCAGGATTGGTGCAACACCGGTGATTTCATGCGGATGACCGGACCTGAGTTCCAGGCGGACTCGATCTTCGAAGAGACGGATTCTGCGCACATCAGTCGCCTCGACACCGAGGTCGGTGTCGTTGAAGGGCTGGAAGGTGTCGACGTGGAACTGGTCTCCCTCCCACCGCCCCTGCAACAGAGCGGCACGCCGATAGTCCAGGCGCAGTACCGGAGTCGCAAGATGCCGCCGAATCCTCGCCTCGGCCACTTCATCCATACCACGCAACACCGTCAACCGATTCTCAGCAATCTGGATCGACGCCTCACAATCCGGAGAACACAGGAAATGCGACAGCAACGATACTGCCGAAAATCGGCTGAGCCGCGCGTCGAGCGGCAACTCGGGATGCCTTTGAAATGGCACCCTTTCCAGAGCCAGATTTTTCCCGTGAGTCTCGAGTGTCGCGAATGCCTCGATGCAACAGCTCGGGTAGCCCATGAGCACACCCATATCGTGGATCGAACGGCGCTCCCCTGTCTCGACCAACCGCTGCTGTTGGAGGACTCGTTGCAAAGTCTCCTGATCAGCAGCCACCGCTACACAGACATGAGAATGTCCTCGACCATGAATTCCGTCATCCCCGCCCCGGTCATGCTCGGAAACAATGGCCGCGCACAGTCCCATACGGCCGTACGCTTCCAGGAGGGGCGTTCCATGCTCACGCGCAATCCCCTCCTTCAAACAAGCCGGCTTGGGACCGTCCACAACAGGTCCCACTTCACGGTCGTATTGCGCCACGATCGGACCCACCACGGACAGCAGATCACTCGGCGACGAACCCCAGGAGAAAATACTATACAGCAGCGGGTAGACCGCCAGATCGGGACAGTCGGCAAAACACGGCCAGCGCAGTATGAATCGGGTGGTCATCTCGAGTATGTCCGCTTCGGCCAGTTGCGGCAGGATCTCGGCCAGCCGATTCGATGCGCGAAAGATCGCCTCCACCTTTGGATCTGCAAAACGCCACGGAAGGCTCGCGTCGTACCCCTGTTCCACTGCGCGATCGCCTCGCCCCTGCTCGAACGTCTCCGCAAGCAATCCATCGCGTACTGCCAGGACGTGCAACGGAACGGATGCGTACAGACGAAGTCTCGTGCGCAACGCCTGGGAGCGGAGTTCGTGGAATCGAACTTCACGCATGACCTGCGCGTTTTCCAGCAGCGACTCGGGCGTCGTCCAGGGATGAAAAAGGACGATCCCGTGCGCGCGATGCCGGCGAAATTCAAAGGACTGTGGGAAACGGGTTTCGAGGGTACGCAGAAGCTCGATGGCTCTCACATTATCAGCCACCGAGACTGCTTTATTGAACAGATCCAGGTCTGGCTGATGGAAACTCTCGAAGCCGACGAGATAGATATGTAGGATCGAGCCGCTACGCTCGGCGAGAGCGCAGGATTCCACCAGCGCCGAATCTGCGAATTCTGCGAGCCAATCGACACGCGTTTTGATCAGCAGTTCGATTCCGTGTAGCTCCGGCCGTTCCAGGATGCCGCGGAAGAATGCCGGCAGAACCGGATGCGGACGTTCGTCCGTCAACAGGACTTCCCGCAATTCGGGCCTGTCTGCCCGCAACGCCGCCCATTGTGAGAGCCATGCCGTGACGATTTCTTCCTCGGAATGTCCGGCGTAGGCGCCGAGATTGTCCAGGCAGAAGGCACATCCCTTCGTTTGGACGGAGTCGAGTTCGAGATCCAGATCACGGTATGCGGGAGACTGCCGCACATCCACGAGAAAGGGACAACCACGCGCAGGACCGGAGATCGTGGCAAGCGCTCCCGTGGCAGAAGAAGACGAAGCTTCCTTCTGTCGCAGCTCTTCTTTCGTACGACGAATGGCGGGCGCACCGGACGCTACACCCGCCAGAACAAATTGCTGGAGACCTCGGGGATCCATCACAGCATCGAACATCGCATCGATCGCACTCGGCGCACCGTGGGAATAGCGAATGAACATCGCGTCACGGACCGCTGCCCTGAGTTCCCCAACCAGTTCCGCGTTCCAGGCACGCGACATGACCACTACTGCGGGCAGGAGGTCGGAGAGCGCTGCACAAACTTCGCTCACCGACATCCCCGATTCCGGAGCTGCACGAACGACATCGAACAGCTCGACCTGAACACCGGCTTCTCGCAACCGTTGCGCCAGCGCGCGGAACTCTTCATCGCTCACAAAGAGCTGCCGGTGCGCATAACAATCGACCAGGGCGATCACACCGTGGCGTCTGATCGCATCCCAACCACGGCGGGCAGAATCCTGCATCTCTCTGGCTCGTCCAGAAGACATGGGATCCGCCATCTCAACCTGCGGCCCGGTACACCACACGAAGGTGGGTACGGCGGCGGGCACGAACGTGCGATACACTCATGGGGTGATCGAATTATGAAAGCGCCACGCCGGAGTCGCAAGGCTTCTCCAGACCGCTCACCTCCCCATGGGGCGCTCCAACTGCCCGGGACGGACTCAGGAGGGGAGAATCCAGGCGCGTGTATCACCGACCGATGGGATGGGATCAGTTGCCCAACCGCGAAAAATCCCGGTCGCCTCCGAGCCATTCGGATCCGCCACGGTCTCGAAGATCTTCTCACTCACAGAGATTTGAAACTGGCATTGCACACAATTCGGTCTCTGCCCGAACAGGTCCCCCCGAGTCAGGTAGTTCAATGTCGGAGAGAATCCACAGAACGGCTTGTTCCAGCACTCGGCAGACATCGGTTGTGTATCGAGGAGCGACGCGGCTGCGATCGCACGCACCGTTGGATGCCGTAGAACATCGGTCACCGTGACCTCCGGCACCTGGCCCAATTCGAAAATCGGATCACCCCCTACGGCAGCGCGCCGGCCGAACTCAGAGGGGAAGATGCGTCCATCCGCCTCATAAACGAGGCAGTTGGTGCCTTCGCCACTCGGCGATTGGACATCCACAATCCCCGGATCATCCGTGCCAAAGATCTTGCGTGCAATCATGGCCGCAGTGCGCTCGACAATGCGGTGGCCTCCCCGGTTCAATTCCACCACATAGTCCAAGGCCCTGCGATAGAAACGGACGAATTCCGGCAGAGAGTAGCCCGATTCTTCCCCCGTGACAGCAGCACTGAACGCCGCGCCAGACGGGAGCAACTGAATGCTCGTCAAACCACGTGCAACATATTCGTCGAGAAGCGGACGTTCGGCATCCAACAACTCACGTGTAATCGCCGGATACGCCTGAATCGGTTCAGACGCCTCTGCGCCCGATGAGCTACTTCGCAGACGATCCAGCCAACGAACCACTGTGGCGTGGTCACTACCACCCCGCCGCTTTTGGAGTTGGTCGTGCAATTCAACGGGGCCATTCAGTTCCGTGCAAACAGCGATCTCATTCTGGGCGAGCCAGTCCGCGATCGATTCCGTCATCGCCGAAAGATTCGAAAAGACCCGGAAGCGCAGTTTCT
>CAZEWD010000133.1:0-8219 GCA_964515725.1 uncultured Binatia bacterium (SeqCode) | reverse complement strand
GATTCCCGGTGTCGATTCATACCTCGACCGCGCCAGTAGTCCAAAGGTACCCATGAGCATCGGAGGTCTACGACTCGTCTACTTTTCGAACAGGCGTCCTTGTGCATCCAGACTTTTCTGGATGCGTCCAAAATAAGAGAAGGCGAGCGGCGTCGCCATGCGTCCACGTGCGGTGCGGCTCAGGTATCCTTCCTGGATCAGGAAAGGCTCATAGACATCCTCGATCGTGTCTCTTTCCTCACCGATTGCCGCCGCCAGCGTTTCGACACCGACCGGCCCACCGCTGAACTTGTCGATGATCGTCAGAAGGATGGCACGATCCATCTTGTCGAAACCCAGTTCATCAACCTCCAGCATGCGAAGCGCCTGATCGGCGACCTCCGGGGAGATGACTCCCTGGGCGCGGACCTGTGCATAATCACGCACACGGCGCAGGAGGCGATTGGCGATCCGTGGCGTACCACGTGCGCGCCGCGCGATTTCCACGGCACCCTGTGGCTCGATGGGTACCGCCAGAATCCGGGCAGAACGTGTGACGATGGTGGCCAGTTCCTCCGGTGTGTAGAAGTCGAGTCGGAAACTGACACCGAACCGATCCCGCAACGGCGAGGAGAGCAATCCGGCACGAGTCGTGGCTCCGATCAAGGTAAACCGCTTCAGATCCAGTTTGATCGAGCGAGCGGACGGCCCTTGACCGATCAGGACATCGATCTGGTAGTCCTCCATGGCCGGGTAGAGGATCTCCTCCACGACACGGCTCAAACGATGGACCTCATCGATGAACAGGACGTCTCCTGAATCGAGGTTGGTGAGGAGAGCGGCCAGATCCCCCGGACGTTCGATGACAGGACCAGACGTACTACGAATACTGACACCCATCTCGCGGGCAATGATATTGGCAAGAGAGGTTTTACCCAGCCCCGGTGGCCCGTAGAGGAGGAGATGGTCCAGACTTTCACCGCGACGCCTGGCCGCATCGATTGCCACGCGAAGATTCAACTTCACGTTTTCTTGACCAATATACTCTTCGAGCGAGGGGGGGCGTAGAGTGGTATCGAGCGTCAGATCCTCGTCTGCTGCCGTCCCTGCGATGATCCGCTCGTTGTGTTCGCTCATCCCGAGATCCTTCGCAGGGCGTCACGGATGATCGACTGGATGTCCGTTGCCCCAGCGGTGCGTGCTGCTTTCACGGCCCGCTCAGCCTCGAGTTGTTTGTAACCGAGATTCACCAGAGCCGACACGGCTTCTGAATCAACACCACCGGACAACGGGGATTCCGCGCTACGGTTGCCGGTGACACCACGGATCTTGTCACGAAGTTCGACGACGAGACGTTCGGCAGTCTTCTTGCCGACTCCCGGGATCGATGTAAGCCGCGCCAGATCACTGCGCTCCAGGGCCTCGCGCAATTCATCTGCAGGCCGGCCCGAGAGAATGTTCAGGGCAAGCCTTGGGCCAACACCCGAAACGCCCAGAAGCAGGAGAAACATGTCCTTTTCCAGTTGGTCGAGAAATCCAAACAGTTGCAGACTGTCCTCGCGCACGTGGGTGTACGTCTGCAAAGTCACGGCATGACCCGTATCCGGTAACTGGCAGAGTGCGGAGAGCGACACAGCGACCTGATAGCCGACTCCATTCACATCGACG
This sequence comes from uncultured Binatia bacterium (SeqCode), assembly GCA_964515725.1. Classification (GTDB taxonomy): domain Bacteria; phylum Desulfobacterota; class Binatia; order HRBIN30; family HRBIN30; genus CAZEWD01. Next base: position 6,572 of record CAZEWD010000133.1, on the reverse strand, counting down.
ATCAGGTACTCGGCCGACTTGAAGCTCAGGGTACCGCTCAGACGCGCAATCATGCGAAACTCACACTAACCTGCCGCCAGCCCGAATTGAACCTCTGGCAAGTACCATAGGGCGGCAAAAGCTCACACCGTACCGTTCCCACCAACTCACTCACGGCCAGTAGCTACCCGTGCTGTAAATCGCGCCGTATGCAAGTGGCAGATCGCCGCACCAAGGGCATCGGCGGCGTCGGTGGCTGGGTTTTCGGTCAGTCGCAGCAGGCGCACCACCATCGATTGCATCTGTTCCTTGGTGGCCCGTCCACTTCCTGCCACCGCAACCTTGATCTCGGCTGGACTGTATTCACTGATCGGGATGCCGGAAGATCCCACAGCAACCATGATGACACCCCGCGCCTCGCCAAGGCGAAATGCCGTCTGAATATTGTCACCGACAAAACTCTTCTCCAGACTGACACCCTGGGGGCAGTAAGTGGTGACAATCTCGCTCGCTTCCCTGAAGATACGCTGCAGGCGTTGTGGTAGGTCACCACGACAGCGAATCACACCATGCGCCACGTGGCACAGCCGGGAGCCGTGTTCCTCGATGACGCCCCAGCCTGTATTCACGGTTCCCGGATCGATCCCAAGAATGCGCACGCCGCTCCATTCCCCTTCGTTCTGACTAATCTTCACGCGTCCAATCGCGCCACGTCCTCCGGGTCGAAATCCGCATTCGACGCAACACTTTGCACGTCTTCGTGATCATCGAGGGCTTCCAACAAACTCAAATTGCGCTCGACATCACGGCCGGTCACTCGCACGGTGTTCTGTGGAACCAGGGCAACTTCAGCACTGGCGATGGCGATTCCAGCCTGCTGTAACGAATCGCGCAATCCTTCGAAGCTCTCTGGCGCCGAAAGGATCTCGAACGTTCCTTCTGTCTCCGTCACATCGTCCGCACCGGCTCCCAGCGCCGCCTCGATCAATCTTTCCTCGTCCGGAAATGATTCGACCGTGATCACGCCACGTTTCTCGAATATCCACGCGACACAGCCGGCAGAGCCGAGGTTTCCGCCGTGCCGATCAAACAACTTCCGCAGGTCCGCCACAGTGCGATTCCGGTTATCCGTCATTGCATTTACAATGACCGCCACACCTCCCGGCCCATAACCCTCGTACAGGACCTCCTCATAGTGGGCGCCGTCAGCTTCGCCGGTCCCCTTTTTGATTGCACGCTCGATATTGTCGTTCGGCATACTGTTCGCACGTGCCGTCTGAATTGCCGTGCGCAATCTCGGATTTCCGGCGGGATCACCCCCACCCAGGCGTGCGGCAATGGTGATTTCCTTGATCAGCTTCGAAAACAGCTTGCCCCGTTTGGCATCCACAGCAGCTTTCTTGCGCTTGATCGTGCTCCACTTCGAATGACCAGACATGGAAACGGTTCCCTCGGCGGCATGCGCGAAGAACAACTCCGGCTAGCACAGCGCCGCAGATGTGTAAACGAAGCACAGCAACAGAAGCACAGCGATCGCCAGGGTCTATCGCGTACCGACCACGATCGTTGTGAATCCATACAAAATTTCTCTGAATACCGCGGGCTGCTTGTCGTCTGACGGGTCATGAATTCAAGGAGGAATTCATGACCAACGAAGAGTTCAACATTCTGGAGTTCGATTGTGAGGGCGTTCTGATTTCGCGGGACACCTCCGACCCATCCGTCAGACTCATCGGACAAACCGAAGCTGTCCTGACGCCACTCGACATGAATCAACCGATGGCCGCCGCATGGTTATCGCGAAAGCTCGCGGCCTGATCCGTACCATCTACCCAACCCATGACGAATCACACGAACACAATGACTACTTCCCGGAGCACACTCCGCCAAAGAAGGAGAGGAAATCACATGGACCACCGTATTGTTACATTGTTTGACGTCGTCGAAACCGTTCAAGAAAACGCAGGTACCGATCGCGAAGCCGTTGCCGTTCTCACCCACTTGCTGAAAACGAGGCGTGTCCGCTTCGCCCGCTCTCACGAACCACAAGCGTAATCCGATCGCGCCGGGCGTCTTCCCCCCCCCACCAACCGATTTGGCGCCCGGCGCACTTCTCTGCTAGCAACACTGGCCGTGTTGCAACCGCACCGTATCATTCTCATTGCGTTCCTCCTTTTCTGCGCGCAGGCGTCATTCGCGACAGCGGTCCGCCAGCGGGACTTTCCGGAACTGGTCTCACGAGCTGAACAGATCGTCATTGGGACCGTTCTGGAAGTTCGTGATGACAAGGATACAGAAGGCATCGCACGTACCCTCGTAACCGTCGGTGATTTGACCGTTCTCAAAGGCACAGTCTCCGGGGACGAACTGGTACTCGATTTCGCCGGTGGGGCCTCCGGAAGATACGCAAGCCGTATTCTTGATGTTCCCATCTTTCGCACCGGTGAACGGGCCGTGCTGTTCGTTGCACAAAACGGTCGGGCGGTCTGCCCCCTCGTGGGCATCTGGCAAGGACGATTCAGGGTCCAGTTCGACGCAGCACGTGGTGTCGAGACGGTCAGCGCCGACAATGAACATCCGTTGATCGGGATCGAAGAACGCCGGCTGAAATTTTCACAGCGCAGCAACCAGCAAAAGGCAATCACACTGGACCGGTTTCGTGAAATGATCGCGGATGAACTGGTTCGACCGGCGGGTGACCGATGAGTTACCTGCGTTTCCTTCTTCTCTCCGTCGGTGCGCTGTCTCTGCTGAACTCATCCGCCCTCGCATTTGTCTGCATTGCCATCGACGATGCCAATCCGGATCGCGGTTGCATCCGCTGGTTTTCGAATCCGCGGGTGAAATCCTTCCTGGGCGCACCGCCGCGATCCCCCTTGTTGAACGGCACAGACACATGGGACGACAACTCGATTCTGGCGGCCAATGACTGGAACGCTCTGGGAGCGCCGATCCGTATCGAAGTGCAGGTGGGCGGAACGTTCAACGATCCCTGTGGGAAGCGTGGCCCTGGGCATATGTGCGACAACACGGGTCCCGATGGTGACAACCCGGTCTTTTTCGCAAACGACTTCTGTGGGCGGGACTTCGGCGACATGATCGAGGTCACGAACAATTGTTACCGCATTGACAATGGCCAGATGGTCAACGCGCCGGTATTCGTCAACGCCACGGTCCCCTGGAATGCCTACGATGGCGCGATTCGCTTCGACGCCATCTCACGGGCACCGATCTACGATATCCGAAGAGTCATCCTGCACGAGTTCGGCCATGTGCTTGGCCTGAGCCACCCGCCCGACAACGTCCCGGCCATTATGCGCGGCCGTGTCTCCCATATCGATCGCCTGCAGCAGGACGACATCGACGGATTGTACGCCATCTACGGAGGGAGCCAGAACGCGCCTGCACCAACATCAGGGTGCCAATTGGATCCACGGGCCGAAGGACATTCCATCCCCCACCTGGCAGGTCTCGGCGCACTCTTTCTGCTGTGGCGCAGGGTACGGAGGCAGAATTCGCACTGAGAAGCAGGAAGAATCCTCGGTGTGCCGCACCCAGTCGGACCTTGGTCGAGACACCGGCTTGCACAGATGTTGCCCATGACAAAAAGGGCAATATGATTCAGCAGTGCGATCGAGTCATGTAGAGCACCCGGCGGAGCCACGAGCTAAACACGCCGGACCAGACGTTCCAGATCGCCACGAGCGAGTTTGATGAACGCAGGCCTGCCGTGCGGGCAGTTTGTGGCAAAGTCGACGCTATCCATTGCCTGTAGGAGAGCCTGGATCTGATCCGGACCCAACGTCTGCCCGACACGCACGGCGCTGTGGCATGCCAGACGCGCGAGCACAGACTCTGCGGGCTGGACCAATCGGCGTGATCGTCCGACCTCTGTCAGTTCATCGGCAAGATCCCTCACCAGGGTGGCCGGATCACTATCTCCGAGCACGGCTGGAACAGAACGTACGGCAAGACTCCCACCACCGAAACCTTCGATCTCGAACCCGAGATTGCGCAGATCGTCCGATTGCTCGGAGATCAGAGCGGCCGCCTGCGGCCCGACATCGACGATGACTGGAACCAGCAGACCCTGCCGCTGCACACCGCCGGCCGTGTAGGCGAGTCGCAGGCGCTCGAACATGACGCGTTCGTGTGCGGCATGCTGGTCGATGATCACCAGGGAGTCACCGCCTTCGCAGACGAGGTATCCCTCGAACGCCTGGCCGATGACTCGGAGCCGTCCAAATCCGAGGCCCCCGGCACCCTGTTCTGGTATCTGACTCGAGGTGGATCCGGTATAAGGCGCATAGTTGCCGGAGGGCGTTGGAGCGATCATGGCAGAAAAGGTCGCGGCGGCTGTAAGGGGAGCGCTGTAGATCGGCCGGAGCGCGAACGGCAACGCATACGAGTTCGGCGTCGAGTTTGATTGTGGCTGGACATCGGCCAGCGCCTGCCGATCCGACGGCTCCGGGGAGAGCGGTGAAGGTTGAACGCGTAATCGTTCCATCACTGAGCGCGTGATCAGGTCGTGGACCGCGCCACCACGACGGAAACGCACTTCCGATTTCGCCGGATGGACATTCACATCGACATCTCCCGATGGCACGTCGATGAACACCACGGCCGCCGGATATCGGCCATGCATGAGCAACGTGCTGTATCCTGCCACCAGGGCATGACTCACCAGTTTGTCACGCACATAGCGTCCGTTCACGTACGTAAAGATCTGGCGTGGCGAGGGCAGACTGATGTGTGATCCCGTCAGCCAGCCGCGGATTTCACCGGCATTGCTCCGGCCGTGGAACGGTAACATCGCGGCGGCACGTTCCGGACCGAAGACCTGAGCAAGCCGTTCTGCAGGATCACGGACCGCCGGATAGTCGAGCAGGGTTCGCTTGCCGTGGCGCAAAGAAAAACTCACATGGGGAAAGGAGAGCGCTGTACGAGTGACCAATTCGCTGACGTGTCCCACTTCGGTGCCGGGCGCTTTCAGAAACTTACGGCGTGCAGGGGTATTTCCGAAGAGATCGACAACCTCCACGCGTGTACCCGGAGGACAGCCAATAGCCCGCACCTCCGACATGACACCGGCACGGACCAGGACATGAGTGCCGTCCAGGTCACCATGCATCCGAGTGACAAGAGTCGTGGTCGACACTGCGGCAATGCTGGCGAGTGCTTCCCCACGAAAACCCAGCGTTGTAATTCGGAAGAGATCGTCGACATCTCTCACCTTGCTGGTGGCATGACGTTGAAAAGCGCAAACGGCATCCTCGTCTGACATGCCCAGACCATCGTCGATGACGGCAATCAGCCCTATCCCGGCATCCTCCAACTCCACCCGTACAGTTCGCGCCGCCGCATCGAGAGCATTTTCTACCAGTTCTTTGACCACCGACGCCGGCCGCTCGACTACTTCACCGGCGGCAATCTTGTCAGCAACCTCGGGAGGCAGAACTCGCACCCGATTCTGAGGAATACTCCTGATTTCGGTCAAAACCATCTCCGTCGGTACAGCCGGAATGAATCCGGCGAAAGACCATCAGAGGATATATTCGGGGCGTTTACGTGCCAGCAGTTCCTCAACTTCAGCCTGCTTCGCTTCGAAACCCTTGCGCCCCATCTGCCCATAGGTCAGCCGCTTGCTTTCTTCGAGACCGGGTTGGTTGAAAGGATCGACCCGGTAGAGCCCTGCCGCAAATACCGCTGCTACCTCGAAAAGGTAAAACAACTGACCCAACGTAAACGCATTGAGTTGGGGAACGGTGAGCGTCATGGTTGGCCGGCCGGCTTTGAGGAGGCCAAATTCCGTGCCACGTTGCTCGTGATTCAGCAGTTGTCCCAGACCTGCACCACCGAGGTAGCCGATGGCGTCCAGATCCGCGTACGCGGAAGCGATCGGCAGTTCACGGCCGTGATCTTCCACGCGAACCATGATGACAACCTTGTCCTGCGGCCCGTCGATGAGGAGTTGCAACAAGGAATGTTGATCCGTTGCGCCAATGGCGGCCAGGGGCGTCTGGCCGATCTGGGTCGGCTGTCCATCGATCGTCTGTCCCTTCCCCAGGCTACCTGCCCAGAGATGGCAGAACCAGGCAGCGAAACATTTCAACCGATCGCTATAGGGCATGAAGACGGCATTGTGACGACCGTAGTGCGTGTCGGAGAGGTAGAGCAACGTGCCCAACAGATGTGCCGGATTCTTCCACACGTTGGCGTCCTGGCAGCGGCTATCCATCCAGGCAGCGCCGGCAATGAGATCATCGAGGTTCAACCCGGCAACGGCCGCTGGGAAGAGCCCCACACTGCTGAGGACCGAGAACCGTCCTGCGACACGGGCGGGGATCGTAAGAGCCCGGAATCCTTCATCGTGCACGACCTGACGCAACGCACCATCGAGTTCGTCCGTCGTAATGATCACCCGTTGCGTGTAATCGACGGCACCCAGGCTACGCAGCAACAGATCGCGTACGATGAGGAACTGCGCCATCGTTTCCGCCGTCTCGCCGGACTTGCTGATCACATTGAATGTGGTGCGTGTCAGGTCCAGACTATCGAGCAGAGCGCCGAAGCTCCAGGGATCCACATTGTCG
>CAZEWD010000132.1:0-8275 GCA_964515725.1 uncultured Binatia bacterium (SeqCode) | reverse complement strand
AGCAACACCGATCCGATACAAGGCTCATGCCGCAAATTGCCGACCGTGGTCAACCCATACGTCACCCATACGTCAAAAAGGGCGCCTTCCCAGGCCCAAGAAACTTTCGAGAAGAAGACTCGCTCGCACACCCGCGGCGTGACAAGTGGCAGATGCAAAGATCCATGGCAGAACGCGACGATCGGCATGAACGTGAGTTGCAGCAGCGCCAGCGCCGTTTTTTCTCGATCGATAATTGCATTCCTGATGTTGAGACAGAACGAGCATCGGCGTGTAAAAGCATCGTACTACCGTAACTCATGGCACTCGGCACCCGGTTTGCCTGAAGAGAAGACAGATGCCGTCTCATGTTCGATGACAGAGGGCAGGAACGGCAACGAAGGGGACCACCTGGCGGTGGTCGAACAGGGTGAAACGATGCACAACGGCAAACAAACAGCGCTTGTACTCTCGGGCGGTGGTGCGCGAGCCGCCTATCAGGTCGGTGTGCTGCGGGGCCTTTTCGAACTGGGAATCATCGAGAGTATGCCCCAGATCCTCGTCGGCTCGAGTGCGGGATCGATCAACTCGGGCGCTCTTGCGGCACATGCCACCGATCCGGAGAAGGCGATTTCCACGCTTGAACGGGTCTGGAGCAAGATCGAAGCTCGCCAGGTCTTTCGTACCGACATTCGTTCCCTCGGCAGCAACGGCGTACGGTGGGCCTGGGACCTGACGCTCGGTGGTATCCTCGGCAACGTGAGAGCCAAAGCTCTTCTCGACACCGCACCGCTCCGCAAACTGCTCGAACGAGCCATCCCATTCCGGCAGATCGACGTCAATATCCAGCACGGGACACTGACGGCGCTCGTTGTGGCCGCCACCGATCTCCACACGGCAGAAGGAGTCCTTTTCCTCCATGCGCACAGCGATGTCCCGGCCTGGCACAGGCAGCGCTGGGTATTGGAACGGACGCCAATCCGGGTGGATCACCTGCTGGCATCGAGCGCCATCCCGGTGTTCTTTCCGCCCGCACAGATCGACCAGAGACATCTCGGCGACGGATGCATTCGCAACACGATGCCCTTGCGACCGGCCATCCATCTGGGCGCCAACCGCATCATCGCCATCGGCGTGCGCGGTCCTCGGTTGAGACCGCAAAAGGTGCCGGCCTCGCCACCTTCGATTGCACGAATCGCGGGTGTTCTGCTGGACGCCGTCATGATGGATTCCATTGAATCCGACGTCGAGCACGCCGAACATATCAATACCGGTATCCTCGAGACGAGTGCTGGCAAGCCGGGGGCATTCCGCCGGATCGAGGTTCTCTGGATGCAACCGTCGGCCGACATCAGCGCCATCGCCGCGGAGCTCGAGCACCGGATCCCCAACGTGCTTCGTTATCTGATGCGAGGTCTGGGCAGCGACGAAGCGATCATCGAACTAGCCAGCTATCTCCTGTTCGATAGCGAGTTCTGCAACCGCCTGATCGAACTGGGTCGCACCGATGTCGCCGCCGGTCGCGCACAAATCGAGGGCTTCTTCGACAAAACCGGCGACGTTGCACTGGTCCGGGAAGCTGTCCAATGACGACAAGCGGACGATTGCCGCGTATCGTGGCGCGCCGCCCTCATAATCGGCAGAGCGTGACACGGGCCTGGGCGGAGTAAGGGGCCGGCCCTAACGGACACGGGTGGTGCCGATAGGTTGGCCAGGGATGCTGCCAAACTAACGCCCCGGCTGTACTTCGGTGTCGCGCAGGAAGCGGGACAGAAGTTCGGCCAAACCAGGTTCAGCCGTATCCGCGAATTCGTAACGGACCCGTGCGACAGGCTTCTCGATGCGAATCAGCGTGGTGAGATCGCTCGGAGTTGCCAGCACGACGACCTCGGCATCGGTGGCGGCAATTGTTTCCTCGAGTTCACGCAACTGCTCCGGGCTGTAACCAACGGCCGGCAGAACAGGACCAAGATGCGGATACGCCCGGTAGACCTCTCGAAGTCCCGGCGAGGCATGATGCCGCGGATCGACAACGATTGCACCAGCTCTGGTCGCAACAACGTAGCCTGCACCGTAGGCCATCCCCCCATGCGTCATGGTTGGCCCATCTTCGACGACGAGCGTTCGCCGCCCCTCTACCGGCACGGCCATATCCAGGCTCACCGGGGATGGGGCCTGCAATACGGCGCAATGGGGGCGAATCGTTCGTACTTCCTCAAGTACCTGCGCCAGGCCGCTCGGCGAAGCAGCATCCACCTTATTGACGATGACCACATCTGCCATCCGTAGAACCGTCTCGCCCGGGTGAAACGCGGCTGCCTGACCTGGCCGAAGAGCGTCGACCAGGACGATATGAAGATCCGGCCGCAAGAACGGAAAGTCGTTGTTGCCGCCATCCCACACCAGAATGTCGGCCTCCTGCTGCGCGCGCTCCACGACCAAAGTATAGTCCACCCCAGCGAAGACCACGTTGCCGGCCGCAAGATGGGGTTCGTACTCCTCACGCTCTTCGATGGTGCAATGCGCGGCGTCGAGGTCGGACAACGAGGCAAAACGCTGCACGGCCGATTGTTTGAGACAACCATACGGCATCGGATGCCGGAGGATCGCTGGACGCCATCCCTGGGCCTGCAGCCAGCGGCCAATCCAACGCGCCACCTGCGACTTCCCGCATCCCGTGCGGATGGCCGATACAGCGATCACCGGCCGACTGGAGCGAATCATGGTGCGCTCGGGCCCGAGCAACAGGAAGTCGGCGCCTGCCGCAAGAGTTCGCGAGGCGAGATGCATCACGGTTTCGTGCGACACATCGCTGTACGCGAAGACTACAGTGTCGATGTGCTCACGCCGGCAGATTTCGTCGAGCCTGGCCTCATCTTCGATCGGAATGCCTTCCGGATACAGAGGTCCGGCCAGAAGGGGTGGATACCGCCGGCCGCTGATCCCGGGAATCTGTGCCGCTGTGAACGTGACCACCTCACTATCGCGATCATCGCGGTAGACCATATTGAAGTTGTGGAAATCCCGCCCTGCCGCACCCGCAATCAAAATCCGCCTTCTCGCCACACGTCCTCCCTACGGGCTCTCGACGGCCCGCGTCCTGAAAATATCGTATCTCAGCCATACGGGTGTCTGTCGATCCTATGCGTGGGGCACCGCCGAGTTCCTCCGTCCCTGACGATCCGCCCGGCCCAGATCAGAGACTTGCGATTCATGCGCCTGTTTTCCTGCGGTCCCGCACAAAAAGCGCATCGCCCAACTGGTTTGGAAAGCCACTGGATGGCAGAGTAGCGGCCCACGGAATCCCCCATGCGCAAGAGTTATCGCCTCGTCTGCATCCTGCTCGGCCTCGCTCTCGGGTGGCTACCCATGGTTCTTCACGGGCCGATCCCCCAGAAATTCAACGTGCTGTTCATCCGCGGCTCGATCGCCGTCTGGGGCTGGTATACGGCACGCCTTTTCATCGGCTTCTGGGTGGGAATGACGACCTGGCCGCAACGCTGGTATCTGCGTGGCCCCCTGTGCGGGTTCCTGACCCTGTTCCCGCTCACTCTCGTTTCGCTCGGCATGCCGGCGTGTGGCTTCCCCTGCATGTTCTGGAATCTCACCACCGCCACACTGATTGGCACAACGGTCGCCGGAGTCGCGTATGCCATCACGGGACGCCATCATGCGTGATGGCTGCCGCCACCAAAACATTTACCCTGCCGCTCCGCTTCTGTTGGAGTCGATGGTATGTGAGAGTCAATCATGACTGGATTCTTTCGCGGACCCACTCCTCGCGTGTTCGGACACCGTGGCGCCGCTGGTTTGGCGCCTGAAAACACATTGCCCTCTTTTGCTCTGGGAATCGCTCTGGGATGCGATGTGCTCGAACTCGACGTCCACGGCACACGTGACGGCGTGATCGTCGTTTTCCACGATCCGACACTCGATCGCACGACGAATGGCGAGGGACTCGTGACGGATCACTCCTACGCACAATTACAGAAGCTCGACGCTGGATATCATTTCTCGCGCGGCGGGGGAGACTTCCCCTATCGCGGGCATGGCCTGTGCATTCCGAGCTTCGAAGCCGTTCTGAAGGCCTTTCCCCTGGCGTGCCTGAACATCGAAGTGAAACAGCAGGACCCGCCCATCGTCGAGGAAGTCGTTTCGATCATCCGCCGCTTCGATGCAGTGCACCGCGTCGTGCTCGCCGCCGAACACGACACCATCATGCAGCGGATCCGGCAGCATGCGAGCGACATCGCCACCAGCTTCAGCACGGGCGAAGTGGTCGACTTCATGGGCCGCGTGCACGGCGCGGGATTCGAAAACTATCACCCGGCCGGATGCGCCCTGCAGATTCCGCCCTCACACGGCGGAATCGAACTGGTCACCACCGCCAGCATCGAAGCGGCCCACCGTGCTGGACTTGAAATCCACGTGTGGACGATCAACGACGCGGCCCAGATGCGTGATCTCCTGGAACTGGGGGTAGACGGCATCATCTCCGATCTCCCGGGCCTGGCGCGTGTCGTCGCCGACTCCAGGGCAGCCCACGCCCGAAGGGTCTAGAGCCGGTTCAGGCCGCTACTTCGGCCAATGACACGCCGCAAGCACCACAAAAATTGGCGCTGGCTCCGACCGCATGGCCGCATCTCGGACAATATGCGACGCGAGGCGGTTTGTCTCCAGCCGCCTGTACGACTGGGCCGGCATTCCTCTGGTCGAGTGCCACGATCGCTTCCAGAGCCTGGGCCGCGTACTTGTCGCGCACGATACGGAAGTCTTGCTCCGAGAGTTTGCCCATCTCCCGATCGAATTCGGCTTCCTTAATCGTGGCATAGGCTTCCGCCTTGTAACGCTCCCAGCGTTCGCGCTCCTCAGGCGTCGCAGCAGGCCCACCCTCTCTCGAATCCATCGGACGCAGGAAAGGCAAGGCCACATAGATCGCTGACACAAGGGTGAGAATGATTCCGATGACCGTCGCCATAGCACCTATCCATCAAAGCTCTTCAGTTCACGTTCGAGCAGTTTATCGTAGTCCGACAGCGGTTTCGGAATCGGTTTCGGATCAGTCGCCTCCGGTGCAGCCGTCACGGCATCCGCAGAACGCCGGCGCCAACGAACGACGGTCAACACCACGATGATCCCACCCAGGCCGACGAGCGCGAAGGGGGTGACCCACGCAAGAATGTTGAATCCTTCGGTCGTCGGCGCCGAGAGAATCTTTTCGCCGTATTTGTCACGGAAGTGCGCCAGAATGGCGGCCTTGTCTTTGCCTTCTTTCATCTGCGCCCGAATTTCCTCACGCAGCGGCAGCGCCGAACTGCACTGGACGTGATTGCAACTGTGGACGGTCAATCCACAGCCGCACTGACAAGTAAGCGATTCCTCGATTTCCTGGAACGACACCTGCGACTCACCGTGCACGATGTACGGCACGGCACCCAGCGCAAACAGAAGCACGAGAAGAACGCTTCGTGGAACCCGCATCTCAGTCGTTCGCCAACCTCTCACGGCTGCCTCCTGCATAGGCCGGTGCGGGCCGTGGCGTACGAGCCGGCCAGATCGTGATCATGGTTCCCAGCGCCAGGACGATTCCGCCCCAACTGAGAAAACCGACCAGCGGATTCACGTATGCCTGGATGGTCGCCATTTTCGTCTCATCATCGTAGCTTCCCAGAACCACGTAGAGGTCAGCTCCGATGGTCGACCGGATCGCCACTTCCGTCGCTGGCTGCTCCGGTTTCTTATAAAAGCGTTTCTCGGGCAGCAGCGTGTCGATCTGCTTGCCGTCCCTCAAGACCGCAATGGACGCCGCGAGGTGCGCCGTGTGCGGCGTCTCCCACGCTTTCACGCCGTCATAACGCAAAGAATACGAACCGACAGGAAAGGATTCTCCCGGCCGGATCGTCACCTGCTGCTCTTCTTTGAAGGCCGAAGTTCCGGTGATCGCCAGGAAAATCATGACAATCCCGATATGCACGATATAGCCGCCATAGCGACGCCGATTCTTCGCCACCAGGCCGGCAAGGGCAGCCATGGCCGTGCCACCCAGCATTGCTTGTCGGGCCCGGACACCCCGCCAGAATTCCACAGAGATCGTGGCAAACACGAAGATGCACAGAGAGAAAGAGATGAGCGCGTACACGTGCCGCATACCACCAGCGAACAGCAGCACCCCACCCCCCAGGCCGAGAACGGCGGGCCACAGAAAATTACGGCGCAGGTTGCCGAGCGAGGCACGGCGCCAGGCGATCAGGGGCCCCACACCCATCAGGAAGAGGAGAATCAGTCCCAAGGGCGTATTCACGCGGTTGAAGAACGGCGGTCCGACGGTGATTTTGATACCCCGAACGGCCTCCGAAATGACCGGGAAGATGGTTCCCCAGAACACCGTGAACGCAATTCCGACAAGAATCAGATTGTTCAGCAGAAAGGTCGTCTCACGCGAAAAGATCGAATCCAGTTCGTTCTCGCTTCGTAGCATCGGCAAACGCCACAGAAGGAGTCCTACAGCGATGACTCCCACCACAAGGAGAAAACCGATGAAGAAGGGCCCCAGGCCGGATTGTGTAAAAGAGTGTACAGATGAAATCACTCCGCTGCGGGTCAGGAATGTACCGAAGATCGTCAGGAGAAAGGTGAGAATCACCAGAGACATGTTCCAGACTTTCAACATGTTCTTCTTTTCCTGGATCATCACCGAATGCAGAAATGCCGTACAGGTGAGCCACGGCATGAACGCAGCGTTCTCCACCGGATCCCAGGCCCAATACCCACCCCAGCCGAGAACCAGATAGGCCCATTCGGCGCCAAACAGGTTACCCAGACTCAAAAAGAACCAGGAGAGCAGCGTCCAACGACGTGTTGTGCGGATCCAGACGTCGTCGAGTTTGCCTGTAACAAGGGCTGCCATCGCAAAAGCAAACGGAATCGAGCAGCCGACATACCCGATGTAGAGCGATGGCGGGTGGAGAGTCATCCAGTAATTCTGCAGGAGAGGATTGAGATCGCGCCCTTCTCCCGGTGTGAACGGCAGGCGTTCAAACGGCGGGGTCACGAACACGAGCATCGAGAGAAAAAAGATGGCCACGATCATCAGAGTGGCCGTAACCCAGGGCATCATCTCCCGATTCCTGTGACGGTTCTGAAATACGACGATCGCCGCCATGGAGGTCAGGATCATCAGCCAGAAGAGAAGCGATCCGGCCTGTCCACCCCACAGTGCCGCAATTGTGTAATTCAACGGCAGAGTCGTGCTGGAGTAATTGGCAACGTACTCGACGTTGAAATCGTGGCTGACCAGAGCCCGCAACAGATCCGCCACGGCAACGACAGAAAGACCCCACACTGCAATGGTGGCGTGCTCCGCACTGCGGACGAAGTCACGCTGGCGCCGTACGGCGCCCAGGATGGAAAGAAATATGGCGTAGATGGTGAGCACCCACGCAACGGCCAAGGCAATCGGACCGACATCAATCATGGTCTTGCGCCTCCCTCGAATTCAACTGTGGCAACACAGCGGCAAAAAGCACGACGCGCCCCCGCCACGATGGCACGCCAACCAACATCTGGACACTCCGCATACCGGGCGCAGCGACTCCTGCGCTGGGCCGCAACGTTTCCGGGAGGAGCGGCCCGTTCCTTCTTCTTGCACGCCCGATATCGACTCGCTCACACCGGGCGGTTGCTGGCTTGTATGCGCTGAAGTCCATGGGCTCACCGGGAGACCGCTGAAAAGCGGGCGTCTGACCGCGTGAGCAGTCGTTTTTCAACAGCCCCGGACGTAAAAGAACCAAAGACGTCCCCGTTCAGCGGGTTGCCGCCTGCGCCGTGCCGTCCTCGGCCGGTTCATACTTGGACGGGCACTGCGTCAGGACATTGTGCGCGTAAAGAACCCCGTCGCGGTATTTGCCTTCGACGATCACGTCGCTACCGCCCTCCCGCTTGAACATATCGGGAACGATCCCGACGAAATGCACCGGCAACATCGGTCCGGCCTGATCCTCCCCCGTGAAATCTCCCATCCGAAACTTGATTTCTTCACCTTGAGAGGTCATGCGGCGTTCGACGCTGCCCATCTGTACGCGTCCCGCGACGCGGACACCTTCGTTCACCAACTCGTCTTTCTTCTGGTGAAATTCACCGATGGTCAGGTAGTATACCGCGGTCTGGCTGACACCCGTATACATGAGATACGCGACGGCGCCGACGAGCACCGAGGCGGCCACGAAAAAACGCACCTTGCGATTCATAAGCGTCCTCTACGGGTAAAGGATCGGGTGCGCTGTTTCAACAGCGGCGG
>CAZEWD010000131.1:0-8281 GCA_964515725.1 uncultured Binatia bacterium (SeqCode) | reverse complement strand
CCAGTCTGCAACGAAGAAGTAACAGCGGTCGATTTCATGCTGGAGACGGATCCAGTTACGTAAGGCGCCGAGCAGATGGCCCAGGTGGAGCTGGCCCGTAGGCCGCATACCGCTGACGATGGTTTCCATGGAGAGTCTCACAAGAGTAATTGTAGAAGCGCCCGCATGACCGGCTGGAGTACAGCGCGAGATACGTTGGTCGCCAGGAGCAAAACGATGATCAGCATTCCATATCGCTCCAGCTTGGCGAACGCCACCGCGAGGCGCATCGGCAGAAGCCCTGTGGCGACCCGACCTCCGTCGAGTGGCGGCACCGGCAGCATGTTGAAAACCGCCAGTCCGACATTCATCAGAACACTGCGAAGCGACATCTGCACCAGGAAGCCTTGCTCCAACAGGGGAAGCCCCGGATCAATAGAGGCGTGAAGCACCACGGCGCTGAGCATCGCCAGGAGCAGATTCGTGGCGGGTCCGGCTGCGGCGACCAGAACCATGTCACGCTTGGGCGAACGTAGCCGTCCGAAGTGGACCGGCACGGGACGCGCCCAGCCGAACAGAAACGGTGCACCGGACAGCAGGAGCATGAGCGGAATGAACACCGTACCGATCGGATCGATGTGCGGGATCGGGTTGAGTGTCAGTCGTCCCGCCTCCTTCGCCGTTGGATCACCCAGGCGATACGCCACCCAACCGTGCGCTACTTCGTGCAGAATGATGGCGAGTAGAACGGGCAGGGCCCACACCGCGATGCTTCGGATGAGATCTGGATCCACGGCGACTGGCTAGCAGAATCGGACGTCGGCACAAACCGCGTTCGAGCGACGGCGGACTGGTGGGGAGAAGAGGGCCGAGGGCGTTTGCCCCGGCCCTCCTGGAAAGCAGGCAGAAGATGCTGGCGGGCGCTGCTTACCATCCCAACCAGCCGTGTGGGTTGATGCGGACGAACGCGCCGACCTTGATCCCGAGGCCTCCGATCTGTTGCCCGATGGCCTGCCCGTTGAGCACCGCCCATCGGCCAAGCTTGACGTAGCTCGCCGCCGTGACGCTGCCATTGATTGTGCTGTAAGCGGCAACCTTGACTGCACCGTCGGTCACGAAGATCACCTGATCGGGGTCGAGATCGGCAAGACTGATGTTCGAGCGGTACTTGAGCCAGAGCACCCCGTGAACACGGACAATGACACGTTCGGTGCTACCCGGCACTCCCTGGATCAACAGGGTTCCGCGCTTTTTCACTGTGATCGAAGGAACGTCGATGACCTCGGTACCAGCTCCCACCGTGATCGTGGTCACCCCCCGGGCAGGCACCACCACGGGTGCCGAAAACGTCTGCGTCGCCGGCAGTGCGGTAAGGACCGCGCGGCGGGTGGCAACCAGCCCGCTGGCGATCCGGCAATCGGCGAGAAGGGGAGATGTGCCGGTGCTATCGAGAATCCCGACTGTGGCCACTTCCGGATGGCGGACTTCACCGCCGCCCGTTGCGGCGGTCCCGGTGACAACGTTCAGGTGTTTGAAGCGTAAGGCGTATCGCGCGTCCGAAAGGGCCATCGTGTCGGAGTACTGTTCGGCATAATTGCGGAAAGCGACGTTGTCGCTACAGACCCGGCCCGCAGTTTCACTCTCGTGGCCGAGAATGGCAGTGACTGATGGAGCCGCCGGCTCTGGCCAGCGCAGGATCGAATAGCCACGAGGACATTTCGCCAGATCTCCATCTGGATGCGAGCAGGCGCCGGCGCCGTCACAGATGTCGAGGGTGCACACGAGGTCGTCCGGCGTACAGGCCGTGCCGGCTGGGACGAAGCAGTTGTCGTTTACCTCGTCACATGTGTTGTTGTTGCACTCGGGTCCGCTGGGGCACGGGTCGCCTGCGTGCTGCGTGCATTGGCCATTCTTGCAGGTGTCGGGCCCATTGCAGAACAGACTGTCCGTACACGGGAAGCCGTCCGGTTTTCCGGCACAATCGGGGGTTGGTGTAGGGGTATTCGTGGATGTGCGCGTTGGCGTTGTCGTTGGGGTGATCGTCGGGGTGTTCGTCAAAGTGGGCGTTGCCGTTGCGGTGTGCGTGGCGGTTATGGTGGCACTTGGTGTCGGTGTCAGGGTTGGACACTCCAAGATGATCGTTTCAAGGACTCCTTGAATGTCTGCCGCCGTCGGAGCAATCAAAAAGTGATCTCCGTCGGAATTCTCCGCTGCGGCGCTGGCCTGATCATCGGCTGAACCCGGTTTATGCGAGTTGTAAGGCGGCGGAGGGATCACGTTACCGGTGGCGATGGCTGCCAGCAATTCGTGCCCGGCGAAGCCGGCCGGATCATTGCCGTAGTGGATGGTGTAGATCTCTTTGCCCGCCAATTTTGCGGCGTCACTCGCGTTGAGCGCAGCGTTTTTCGGATCCGGCCCTGGCTCGTTCGGGTCGCCGTCCGAGATGAGGATCAGTATCCGGGTCGGAGAGGTGCCGTTCGCGAGTTCGTTTTGTCCAACCGAGATGGCATCCGCGAGATTGGTTCCAACCGAACTATTACTGGCCGTGGCCAGGTCGATAGCGGCGTAGAGGTCGCCGTCTTGCGCGCCGTCATCGTCACCGTATTGGTTGGTCATCGAGCGGATGATGAACGCCTCGACGCCGCCGTTCTGCTGATCACCGAACGCTCCGATACCGACGCGCGGCGGAGACGAGGCGGCGCCGAGAAGGTTCAGAAAGTTTTTCGCTGCGATCCGTTCCGCCGCTAAGGCGGAGGCGGACATGCTTCCCGTGCGATCGAGCATCAAGACGAAATCGGCGCCGCAATTTGGTACTTCGACCGTGCGTGGCTGTGTGATGGCAAAACCGATGCCGGCTGGCTGGGCCGCGATGAACAGCATCAGCACTGACAGCCAGAGGGCGCTGTGGGCTGGTCCTCGATCAACCCGTTGGAGTTCCGTCGTGGTGACGGGTGTGCGTTTCTGTCGATGTCTCGCCGTGCCTTTTCCCAGGAACATAGATTCTCCTCGCTCTGCCCCCCTTTGACAGTGCAAATTTGCAGCGACGCCGAACGCGGAACCGCCGGAAGAAGGATGTTAGAAAAAAGGAGGCTGAGCCAGGGGATTTTGAGTTGAGAGAACGGCGTGTGTGGGACAAGCGGGAGAACGTGTCGCAGGCAAATCTCAAGCCATTGAAATTCCAGTAGATTCGTTCTGGTATAGAGTGAGTGTTGCGGCCGAAAAACTCCTTGTCCGCAGCCAGCCGGAAAATCACGCTACTTTTGCCGTAGGGGCAGTTCGACGAACCGACACATCAACCTTACAGATGCTCCAGACGCCTGTAGTTGTGGCGTAGCACCATGATTCTGAAGAAGATCCGTGAAGACAACGGATGTGTCTGCGGCGGGTTCTTTCAAACCACCGTAACGACCACGCGGCGCTCGCGTGGACCGTCCAACTCGACCAGCATGATTGCCTGCCAGGTTCCCAAAACGAGTCGTTGCCGCCGGATGGGGATGGTCTCGCCCGGCCCGAGAATGGCGGCCTTGATATGTGCCGCAGCGTTGCCGTCGACACGATCATGACGCCACACGCCCTGGGGAATCAACTGATCGAGCGCATCGAGCGTGTCCTCGCAGACATTCGGATCGTCATTCTCGTTGATGACGATTGCCGCTGTCGCGTGGGTCACGAACACGGAGCAAAGCCCTTCACTCACAGCAGATCGACTGACAAACTCCGAAACCTGCTGCGTTATGTCGAGCATTTCGTACTTGCGCTGGCTGCGGACGTGAAATTCGCCCTGTTTGGTTGGGGCATCAGACACAATCACTTCACCCTGGCACCAGAAGATACCGGTTTTTCGGGGGTTACGAAGGCCAGGCGCCCCTCGCTGTCGGAAGCGGCCAGCAGCATTCCCTGACTCTCGACACCACGTAGCGTCGCGGGCTGCAGGTTGGCGACGACAACGATCTGCCGGCCGATCAGGGCTGCCGGTTCATAGTGGGCACGGATTCCCGCTACGAGTTGCCGCTTTTCCTCGCCCAGGTCGACCTGCAAGACAAGGAGCCGATCCGCATTTGGATGCGGCTCAGCCGCCAGGATAGTCGCCACACGAAACTCGATCTTACCGAACTCGTCGATGGTCACCATGCAGGGATTCCCCTTAGCGGGGAACCCGTTTGGGATGCAAATCGATGAGACAGACCTCGCCGGCACTTCACATCCGAGACGGCATACATAACTAGCTGAAAACACAGATGTTTTTTTGAATTCTCCAAGGTGGGTGTCCATGTCCGTTCGTGGACATCCACCCGGGTACCCAGCCAAAGTGGATGTCCATGCCCCGTCCATGCCCCGGGACGCCTGGGGTAGCTCTGGGCGTCGGATGCAAATGGCCGGAACCGGTTTGGATCTGCAGACCGTTCAAGGTCGGCCGAATACGTGACTCGTGCCGCCTGCCTTCTTCAACCCCGCGGGTGGTATTTCTTGTGTACCGAACGCAGGCGCTCCGATGCCACGTGTGTATAGATCTGCGTCGTGCCGATATCGGCATGGCCGAGCATCATCTGTACGGAACGCAGATCTGCACCACCTTCCACGAGATGGGTCGCAAATGCGTGTCGCAGGGTGTGCGGACTCACAGGACCTTTCACTGCCGCCCGGCGCACCGCCAGGGTCAGCCGCCGCGCCACATTGGTCCGGTGTAGCCGCTTGCCGCTGCGGCTGACGAAAACATACGGACTTGCCTTCCGGCCCATCAGTCTCGGCCGTGTGTCCCGCAGATATCGCGCAAGCCGTTCGATGGCCCGCCTGCCGATCGGCACCGCGCGCTCCTTGCTCCCTTTACCAACCACCGTGAGAAACCCTGCCTCGAGATTCACTTGAATCAACCGCAAAGAGGCCACCTCCGAAACGCGCAGGCCACAGGAATAGGTCAATTCGATCAGCGCCATATCACGCTGCAACAACGGATTCTGGTCCTCCCCCACCTCGAGGATCTGTTCGATGTCCCTCTGTGGCAGCGATCGTGGCAATCGCCGGCCCAGACGCGGTGGACGTAATTCGCGTGCGGGATTGTCGTCGATTCGTTCCTCCCGTGTCAGAAAAGCGCACAAACCTCGCACCGCAGAAAGCATTCGTGCTCGCGAACGTGCGGACAACCCACGTGCCTGTAGAGCATCGAGAAAGGTCGTCAGATCATCCTGGCAGAGTTGACCCACGCCGGTTGTGCCGCGCTCGCCGAGGTGATCGAGAAAGGCCGCGAGATCACGCCCATACGCTGCCAGTGTATTGACCGCCAATCCCCTCTCGGTGGCAAGATAATTGAGAAAATCGTCGGCCGCATGATCGACTTCCGTACCGTCCAATCGCCTCCCATGCTTCAATTCGTCACCCACGTGGAATCCTCACCGAGATCGTCACCCCTTCACGCCGGGATTGCCGCTGTCTCTGCCTCCTGCGAGTCGGTCGTAAGCAGACAGGAGGAGAGCTCCTGTTCGATCTCCTGCAACCGCGCCGGGTCCTCGATCTTTTGCCCATTTTCCTCTGTCACGTAGAACACGTCCAACACCTGGTCGACGTTGGTGGTGATCTTGGCAATGTGGATCGACAGGCCCAGCCGGTAGAGTGTGTTGGTGATCGTGAAGAGCAGACCCACGCGGTCCTGCGTGTAGACGTCAAGTACCGTCAGGCTCTTGGATACGTCGTTGTCAATCTCGATCTTCGTTGGTACGCGCGGCGTCCATTTTCTGGCAAGCGACGAGGTCGGTTGCGCACGGGCAACCAGCCTTTCTACATCCACCTGTTGTATGAGTACTTCTTGGAGAGCCGTCATCACACGTTCCCAACGCTCCGGACGCATTACCACCTCAGGTGTTTCTCCGTGCGAGATCCGAAACACGTCGAGTGCCATCCCCGATGCGCTCGTGTTGATGGCCGCCGTGAGAATGTTCATACCGTGCGCCAGCAGGACACCGGCAATCTTCGAGAAAAGCCCGGGCTGGTCCGCAGTCAGAATGGTGAATTCACTGAACTCACTCTCAGGGATGTGTTTCACATCGGCTACGAGAGAACCGTCTCGATAGCGCCGTATCATCGCAAGATGATGGGGAATCGTTTCCTCTGGCGTGCTGAGGAAATAGCGGTCGGGCATCTCTGCCAGGAAGCGCTCCAACACTTCCGCCGGTACCGTGTCTCCAGCCGCTTTGGCGACGCGAGAACGAATTCGTTCCGCCCGCTCGATCTGATCTTCCTCGATGAATTCTTCCCGTTCGAAGATCTCGGCTGTGCGCAAGTAAAGTTCCCCGAGCAACATGTCCTGCCAACTGTTCCAGACCCGCGGGCCAACGGCACGCATGTCGGCGAAGGTGAGTAGATAGAGCTTCTTCAGATTGTCGAGAGTCCCCACACGCCGCGCGAAATCAATGAGAAGGCGCGGGTCCTGGATATCGCGCCGCTGCGCCAGATGAGACATGTTGAGATGTTGGGCCACCAGGAACTTGAGCTGTGCGGCGTCATCCGGATTGAGGGCAAAACGGCCGGAGATCGCATCACACATACGCGCGCCGCGTTCGGAGTGGCCACCGCCACGCCCTTTGCCAATATCGTGCAGCAAGATGGCCAACAGCAGCAATTCGATATTGCCAGCGTCGCGGACGACGTGCGTCAGGAGCGGCGCGATCTGTTTGTGCGCTCCCGCACGCAGCAATTCGAGCTCACGCACGGCCCGTAGCGAGTGCTCGTCGACCGTATAGATATGGTAGAGATCGTGCAGCACCATGCAGGTAACCGCATCGAATTCCGGCAAGAGGGCACCCAATACGCCGGCACGGTGCATGTCGCGCAGCGTTTCATAGACATTTTTGCCACCGAGGATCTGAAAGAACGCCTCGACTGTGGCGGGATTGCGTCGTTGGAGATCGTCCATGAGTTCGAGAGAGGCCCGCATGAGCCGCTTCGATGTGTTGGAGAGGGCTACACCGTGACGCTGCGCGTCGAGGAACAGTCGCACCAGGTTGCTGGGATCATCGCGCAGCAGATCCACGCCCGAGATGATCAGAAAGCCGTCGGAGATCTTGACGCCTGGCCGGATTTCGCGCACCCGGGATCGACCGAGGGGGAAATACGATCGCTTCCGTTGCGTACACCGTTCGATGATCTCATCGGCAAACCGGTTGATGGTCGCAGCGTTGAGATAATACGTCCGCATGAAGTGTTCGACTCCCTTCAAATGCGGCGTATCCTCGAAGCCGAGCAGCGGTGTCAGGCGTTCCTGATATTCAAAGGTGAGCTGGTCCTGACGCTGTCCCGAGAGAAAGTGCAAGGAATTGCGTACTCGGAAGAGGAAGTCGCGCGCCGCATCGATTTCTTGCCGTTCGCGCTCGGTGATGACACTCTTTTGAACCAGCTCTGCGACGCTGTTCGTACTGAACTTCACCTTCGCCATCCACATCGCGGTGTGCAGATCGCGTAGGCCGCCTTCTCCCTCCTTGAGCTGGGGTTCGAGCAGATACACCGAATCGCCATAGCGCCGGTGCCGTTCGCTGTTTTCCGCCAGTTTCTCGCTGAAGAAACGCTCGGCATTGCGCTTGAGGACCTCGCTGTTCATGCGCCGGGCGAACTCCGCATAGAGTGCTTCGTCGCCACAGAGGTAACGCGCATCCAGGAGTGACGTTTTGACCTTGAAGTCCTGCCCGGCGAGCCGCACACACTCCCGCACGTTGCGCATGGCGTTGCCAACGCTGAGGCGAGTGTCCCACAGTGTGTAGAGGATGCGCTCGGCAACGTTCTCAATGTAGGGCTCGCGTTTGTGTGAATACAGGAACAGCAGATCGATGTCGGAGTGCGGATTCAGCTCGGCTCGTCCGTAACCGCCCTGTGCCACGATCGTGCAACCCTGGTCGAGACGCGAAAAACGCTGCGCATATTCTTCGCTGGCCGCGTCGAACAGGGTTCGCACGAGATGATCCATCACAGCGGTGTACGCCTTGACCACGGCGGTTCCCGACGCCCCCTGTGTGTGCCACACGAAGAGTCGCTGGCGCGCTGTGTCGAGGTAGTCGCGAGCGCCGAGATCCCAGTCGTCACCCAATACCAGAGTGGGCGGTACGGGAGGGCTGGAATTCAGGTCATGTACGGTGTCCGGTTCGTCATTCATGGCGCTTCTGTCGGCCGCGTATTCTCCATGGGTCCCCAGGTGCTGCGCAAGAGACAGCCCATTCCTACCCCTGCGACATCGCTGAACTCGTTGGGTCGAAGTCTCACTTCTCTTGCGCAATAGTTCGAGGCTTTCCGCCTGTGATCTATCTCGAACCCTCCCGTC
>CAZEWD010000130.1:0-8304 GCA_964515725.1 uncultured Binatia bacterium (SeqCode) | reverse complement strand
ATCAGTGTTCAGCTTGCACCGAAACGGGTGTTCACCTTCGACCGAAACCCGCAACCACCTCCCCGACGCGATCAAGGGTGGCACTCGCCGGGCGATGCGCAATGCCTACAACTGTCCAGACGCGGCCCTCGCCGAGCGCCAGCTCTGGCGCCTGGCCCGATCGCTCGAACGAGAGCATCCCAGTGGTGCAGCCCATCCAACCCCTCGTGACGGTGGACCCTCAGATCCGAGGATGTTTTTCCTTCCATCCGCATGCCTCTTCGATCTGTGCGGCAACCTGGAGAAGCAGATCCTCCCGGCCATATGCGGCGACCAGTTGGGCTCCTACGGGGATTCCACCGGGAGTGGTGTGGACAGGCAGAGAGATCGCCGGCTGGCCTGTCTGGTTGAACACAGAAGTGAATGCGCCGTAGGGCGCCGCACGGAAGTAGGCCAGCAGAGGGTCATCGGGCGGCGAGACCAGCTCTCCCAGTACCGGTGCAGGTTGCGCCGTCGTTGGCGTCAGAAGAAGATCGAATCCCTCCTCCCACCAGGAAGCCATTCGACGCCCCAGGGCATGCCCATAGTCGATGGCAGCAATGTAGTCGGTCACGGAACGGGTGCGTCCGATATCGGCAACCGCCCAGGTGAGCGGTTCTACATCGTCCGCCCCAATAGGACGCCCCAATCGTTCGCTCCACACATCCAGCGCACGTGCCGTTTGCGCTCCAACAACCGTCACAAAGGAACGCACCGCCTCGGCATCGCCGAGGGCGTCAGGATTCGACTCCTCGACCTGATGTCCCAATTCGGAAAGGACTCCTCTTGCCTTTTCCACGGCCCGTACACAGTCGGAATGGAGATTCAGATCGCTACGGTTGAGCTGAGCGAGGACACCAATCCGTAAACGCGGTGGTGCCGATCTCAGCACATTGCCGTAGGTCTGTAGCGGCGGTGCCGCGTAGTACGGATCGCCGGGCATCGGTCCATTGGCAATGTCGAGGAACGTGGCCGTATCGCGCACGCTGCGGCTCACCACGAGTTCACACGAATAGCCGCCCCAGCGCTCCCCGGCAAAAGGTCCGAAGGAACAACGCGCTCGCGTCGGCTTCAGTCCCACAAGACCGCAATGTGCCGCTGGGATGCGGATGGAACCGCCGCCATCACTGGCGTGCGCCATCGCGACGAAGCCGGCAGCCACCGCAGCCGCCGATCCGCCACTCGAGCCCCCGGCACTGTAGGCATGATACCATGGGTTTGCCGTAGCCCCGTAGGCGAGAGGTTCACTCGTCGGCAGAAGACCGAGTTCCGGAGTGTTCGTGCGCCCGAGCGAGATCAGACCAGAGGCACGGATACGCTGGGAAAGGTAGCTGTCACGTGGCTCGATCCAGTTTGCCTCCTTCAGCACTCGTATACCACGATGGCAGGGAACTCCGGCCTCCTCACCTCCCAGATCTTTCATGAGGAAAGGAACACCGCCGAAGGGTAGCGTGGCAAGGGCGCGACGATCGGAAGCAAGCTCCCGGGCTCGTTCACGCGCACGATCGAAGGTAGGCAGGATGACGGCCCGCAAGGCCCCATTCTGGCGTTCGATACGCTGGATCGCCGCATCCACCAACTCCAGCGGTGTCACCTCTCCGCGCCGCACGAGTTCCGCCTGTCCTACCGCGTCCAGCCAAGCGAATTCCTCCTTCATGCCCGACCTCCATGTCACATCGTTCCAATGGAGTGGCAGACTGGCCGACCCAGATGATCCGGGCAAGAGCCTGCTCAGGGGAGATCCCTTGGGTCATCGGGATGCCGGTGTTATCTCGGCAGCGATGGCGGAACCGAAACAAGGAAACAACGGATATCTCGTGTGGATGGACCTGGAGATGACCGGTCTCGATCCCGAACGAGACTGTATTCTGGAAATCGCGACGATCATTACGGACCACAACCTCGAGGTCGTCGCCGAAGGGCCAGCGCTTGCCATCCACCAGTCGCAGGAGAGGCTCGACGGCATGGATGATTGGAATCGATCCCATCACGGCGCATCGGGACTCAGCGCGCGCGTACTCGCCTCCGATCTCACCGTACGTACTGCCGAGGAGGCAACGCTTGCGTTCATCAAGACATATTGTCCGCCACGCACCTCTCCGCTGTGTGGCAACTCCATCTGGCAGGACCGGCGTTTTCTCGCCAACGAGATGAAGGAACTGGAAGCCTACCTGCACTACCGCGTCATCGATGTAAGCACGATCAAAGAGCTGGTACGACGGTGGTACCCTACGGGACCGCGCCCGCCAGAGAAGAAAAACTCGCACCTGGCACTCGACGATATCCGTGAATCGATCGAGGAGATGCGATTCTACCGTGAGCACTATTTCCGGCCGGTGTAATCGGTCCGCGGCTGGATCCCGCCATTCGATGCGTCCCGCATTGCCGATCGATGGATTGTTGCCAGAAATCATCCCGGCTCTGCAGAAACAGAGCCGGCTCGTTTTGCGGGCAGCTCCCGGAGCAGGGAAGACGACTCGTGTGCCAGCAGCTCTGCTGGATGCCGGGATCGCCGCGGGCCGCGAGATCGTCGTGCTCGAACCACGGCGCCTCGCCGCTCGTGCCGCGGCAGCGTTCGTGGCGCGTGAGCGGCGACAGTCCGTAGGGAGTGAGGTCGGCTATCGCGTTCGCCACGACAGCGCCGGTGGCCCCGGAACGCGGCTGTGGTTCGTCACCGAAGGCGTCTTCGGACGCCGGTTGGTCAGTGATCCGTTCCTGGAGAAGGTCGGGATCGTTGTCCTGGATGAATTCCATGAACGCCACCTCGCCACGGACGTGGCGCTGGGCATCGTCCGTGAGTTGCAGGAGTCGGTCCGGCCCGATTTGCGATTGCTCGTGATGTCGGCCACCCTCGACACACAACGCCTGGTCACGTTTCTCGGTGATTGCGCCGTAGTGACCTCAGAAGGCCGGCAACACCCGATCACCATTTCCTATACCGGCGCGGCGACGGGCCACATTGCAATCCGTGCCGCGAGGGCCGTGCGAGAGCTGCTCGAATCGTCGACGGATGACGGCGACATCCTGGTCTTTCTGCCTGGCGCAGCAGAGATCCGGCGCACTGCGGAAGCGCTACATGAGGTGGGTTACCGATACGCCACGGAGATCGTCATCCTCCACGGAGACCTGCCCATCGAAGCACAGCAGCGGGCAATTCAACGTGGTGATCGCCGCAAAATCGTTCTTTCGACCAACGTGGCGGAGACCTCACTGACGATCGAAGGAGTGACGACCGTGGTCGACTCGGGTCTGGCGAAGGAAGCACGCTACGATGCACGCCGGGGGTTGAACGTACTGCGGACGGTATCGATCAGCCAGGCGGCTGCCACGCAACGCGCAGGAAGGGCCGGACGTACACGTCCCGGCCGATGCGTGCGACTCGGCACCCAGGCCGACTTTCAACAGCGACGGGCCTTCGAGACTCCAGAAGTGAGCCGCCTGGATCTTTCAGGCACGGTGCTGGAGCTGCGCGCCTGGGGATCTCGGGAGATTTCGACATTCCCATGGCTCGATGCGCCACCAGCGGGAAGCATCGCAAAGGCCGAAGCTGTACTGCGGCAGCTTGGCGCTCTGGACGGCGACGGTGCGGTTACGGCAATCGGGCATCGCATGCTGAAGCTGCCACTGGAACCTCGATTGGCTCGTTGTCTGATCGAAGCAGAAAGCCGGGATTGCCTGGAACCGGCGATTCTTCTGGCAGCGCTCGCTGCGGAACGTGATATCCTCGCACAGCGCCGGGCGTTTGGCGGCAAGGCTGCCGAGCGAGAGACAGAGAGTTCCGACCTGCTCGTACGTGCCCGCCTGTTCTGCCGTGCGGCACGGTCCCGGTTTTCCCGCGCCACGTGCGAATCGCTGGGCCTCGATCCTCGTAGCGTTCATGCAGTGGAACGCGCACGGCGTCAGATGCTGCGTATCTTGCGAGTCGCAGAGTCAGCGCCGGAAATTCCTTCGAAGATCGTGCCTGCACTGAAGTGTCTCCTGGCCGGTTTTCCGGATCGGGTATGTCGCCGGCGCAGTGCCGGGTCGGCACGTGCACTCATGGTTGGAGGCACAGGGGTTCGGCTGGGAGTGGACAGCGTCGTGCGTGAGGCGGAGTTGTTTCTGGCGATCGATCTCGAAGGACGGGAGAGCGGTGCAGTCGAGGCCGAAGTCCGCGTGGCCAGCGCCATCGAACGATCCTGGCTGGAAGAAGTGTTTCCCAAGTCCGTTACCGAAAAACACGAGATCCTCTTCGATGCGGGCCTGCAGCGAGTTGTCGGACGCTGCGAGACACGTTTTTTCGATCTTTGTCTCGAAAGCCGTCCGGCAGGTCCGGTTGACTCCCTTGCCGCAGGCGAGATCCTGGCGAGTGCCGCGCGACGCAATCCGGAGCAGGCACTGACGATCGGAAGCGTACTCAACCAGACTTTCGATCGCCTGGTGTTTTTGGCCGAGGTGATGCCTGATCTGGGGTTTCCGAAGCAGCGCAAGGCGCTAGTGGAGGAACTGGCCGGACGTGCGGCACACGGCCGGCGCAGTTTTGCCGAGACTCGTCAGGTCGACCTCACACCGATCCTGCGACAGATCCTGACGCCTTCCCAATGGCAGACTCTGGAACGGGAGGCACCTGCCGTGGTGCGACTTCCAACCGGACGGCTGGCACGGATCTCGTACGAGACGGGGCGTCCGCCGAGCGTGGCCGTGAAGATCCAGGAACTCTTTGGCCTGCGATCCACCCCACGGTTGGCCGGCGGGCGTGTGCCGTTGGTCATCGAACTCCTGGCACCCAACGCGCGGCCGGTACAGATCACCAGTGATCTCGAAAACTTCTGGAAGCACACCTATCCGGAAGTCCGAAAGATCCTGCGCGGGCGATATCCGAAACATCCATGGCCGGAAGACCCCTTCACAGCAGCCCCCACGGCTCGAACGAAAAGCCGGTAGAGACCATCGATCATGGTGCGGCGTGCAATCGAGAGATCTTACGTACTCGACGGCAACATGGTTGCGACAACACCCGGTGCGGAGTATCGGATACCGAGCGGCATCGGTTTGGTGCGTTGGAGCGAGTAGAGAGTGGTGGGCGAGAAAAAGCCCTTGCGTGACTGGGTCTATACCATCCTGTTGACGGCATCCCTCATTGCCGTCTGGTGGCTCCAGCAATCGCTTCTCCGTCTGGAACTGCCGACTTTCGGGGCCGCCGTCGGTCTGATCGCTCTGGCGCTCGGTATCGTTGCGCTGCCGCAACCATGGACCTCACAAAAAGCGCCACTCGCTCGCCTGGGTCTATGCATCGGCATTGTGGTCGCTCTCTTTTTCCGGCTGCGATACCTGGACTCGGTTCCATCTGGTTGGGGCTTTGAAGTTCTGACGTTCATCTACTTTGCGCGAGATCTCGTCGACAAAGGCTTCCCGTACATTCCCTATGCCTGGTACGCGCACACTCTGCATTCCTACGCCATTGCCGTTGCGCTGCTGCTTTGTGGCGATGAGTTGCGCGCCCTCCGATTGGCCGCATGCACCATAAGCATTTCGACGTGTGCGATGTTCTACCTGACGGCACGCTGGATGTTCGGGCGCCAGACAGCGTGGATCACGCTGGTGGTGGCGGGGTCTTCGTGGTGGCACTTATGGGCCTCGCGCAATGGATATCATCAGTTCCTGATGCCGTTGTTTCAACTGGCCCTTCTCGGTGGGCTGGTGGCCGGCTTCAGAGATGGCAAACGTTGGGGCTTCGCCCTCGCCACAATTGCTCTGGTGGGCGGCCTGCACGCCTATTGGGGCCTCTACCTCCTTTTGCCGTACATCGCGCTGCTGGGCCTTTACCTGCTTCTGCTGCAGAGGCCGCTCTGGAAAGCCCAATGGCGTCCCGCTCTGATTTTCACCGGCGTTGCCCTGTTGCTCCTCATGCCACTGATCCTGTTTTTCTGGCGGCAGCCGCAACTCTTCGGTTACATAACGGGCGGATTCGCCCCGGCGAAATCCGACGCGGCGACATTCCTACAAAAGATCGGCAACAATGCCTGGTACATATTCTGGGCACTGTCGGGACACGCCCAGGCGCGCGTCCAATACGCCAGTGTGCTCGATCCTCTCGTCGCTTCTTCGTCGATTGTCGGCCTCATCCTCAGCCTGCGCTGGTCGCGCCGCTCGCTGGCGCACGCCGCTGTCGTCCTTCTGTTTCTCGTGAACGTGGCAGGCCTGCTGATCGCTGTGGTCAACTATTTCTACATCATCGCCACCATGGCATCGGTGTTTCTCTTCAGCGCCATCGCATGGGACGCCGCATTGGGTGCGTGGACCCGCCGATTCCCTCGGCTCGGCAGCCTCGGCACACTGCTTCTGCTCGGACTGCTCTTGTGGCAAGCCGGGCAGAACTATCACACCTTTTTCTTCGCGCGCGCCACCACGGATCTGCAATCGCCCCTACGTCCCAGGGGACAAGCCTACGTTCTGCTGGATGAACTTTCCAGCGTGGTACAGTCACACACCGTGTTCCTGCCACGCTATGAGCCGGGTCGGGATTTCGACGAGGAAATCTTCGAGATCGGCAAGCGAATTTCCACCTACTCGTTCATGGAGCACGTACGGGAATTCGATGCGATCACCACAATCCTGCCACAAGCACTGCTCGAATCGGGGCAGGGTATCGAAATCTACCTCCCACACGCCGAATACGTCCAGTTGTACACACTCCCCATACTCCAGCGTCTCTATCCACACCTACGTGTAGAGAATCGGCTGAAGCCCGAGCCGTTTCACAGCCTCGATCCGGCACCTATCGCCTTGCGTCTGTCGATTCCCTGGTCCGATGCGGTGCAACGTTTCGGGCTGCGGCAAACGTCGGACGACCCGTCCTGGATCGAGGGATATTTCGTGGCGCCTGCCGATGGACGCTACAAATTCCGAATCCCACCCGGCATACCGCTCCTCATCCATGGGGCCGCAGCCGATCAACAGCCGATCCTTCTGGAACGCGGTCCTCACCCCGTCCGTATGGCGGCCTCCCCTGAAGATCTCGTTTTTGCAGAATTCCAACAGGGCGGCGGCGAATGGCAGCCTCTTCCTCCCCGTCTGGTCAACGCAGGCGAAATTCCGGGCGTAGATTTCGCTCCCTATCTCGCCCATCCAGGAAAGACGGCAGATTTCTACTTTGAATTCGCCCGGCGCATCTCTGTGCCACCCACCATTCGGGATGCTGTTCCCATAGAAGCTGGTGGCGTCGCCGCCATCTCAGTGGATGACACAACGGCTATCGGACCTGGAGGAGAAACCTGGTGGCGTTGGGCTGTCCCCGGTCCCAATGATTATCAGGGTGTCACAATCGGCGAAGGCCTCTATCTGGCGGAACCGGGTGGAATGGTGCTCGAGGTCGACGACCTTTCGGGACCCCGCAGTATGGATCGTTTTACCTGCCCGTTCCTCGATTTCTTTGTGCAGAATGCCGAGTTGATGGCCCTGTGCGAAAGGGGGATGTTCCTATCCCTGGGCCAAGAGGGAAATGTCCATCCCCTGGCGGGTCCCGATGGACGGCGCTTGCTAAACCCGATCAGCGCCGCGGCGAACGATAGCCGCATCTGGCTCATCGATGCGGGGGCGTCCCAACTGCTTGCGTACGACGGCGCAGGACAACTGCTGGCGCGCCGGATCGTTCCCAATCTATGGGGAGGATCGAAGGTCCGCTTTGACCACGAAGGAAACCTCTACGTGCGCCGTTGGAAGCACGGGTGGCGGGCGTATAGTCCCGATGGAAACCTACTCTTCCATCCTTTTACCCAGGAGCCCATATTGTTCTCGGACACTGCGATGCAGCCGGTGGGCAATTTATATGCGCACACCCTCCACGTGCGCGGGACGCAGGCGGTATTTAGCTGCATGGACGGCTATATCGACAACTACATCCGCCGGTCGATCGATTGCCGTCCGCCCGCACCGCGGGTTGCCTCGGGATGGGATGGCAGCGGCGACTGAGCCTCCGCATCCCGATTGCAGGTCGCCCAGCGATACCGGTTTCGGATAGGCGAATGCCGGAAGATCAACGCGGTTCCT
This sequence comes from uncultured Binatia bacterium (SeqCode), assembly GCA_964515725.1. GTDB lineage: Bacteria > Desulfobacterota > Binatia > HRBIN30 > HRBIN30 > CAZEWD01. The sequence goes on along the minus strand of CAZEWD010000130.1, from coordinate 258 downwards.
CGAACGATCCAGTGGGTTGTTGATTCTGCTGCTCCTGAAGGCTGCGACTGGGCAGAACGATCAGGTCGACCCGGCGGTTCTGTGCCCGCCCTTCAGCCGTGTCGTTGGTGGCGATGGGGACACTCTCTCCACGACCGGATGTGCTGATCCGGTGTGCCGCGACACCAGCAGCCATGAGTTCAGAAGCCACGGCCTGGGCACGTTTCTGAGACAATTCGAGATTCGACTGTTCCGAACCGCGGCTATCCGTGTGACCCA
>CAZEWD010000129.1:0-8405 GCA_964515725.1 uncultured Binatia bacterium (SeqCode) | reverse complement strand
GGCATCCGTTTTGCACCGGGACCTCTTTCTCGAACCGTCCTATGTCGTCGACTCATCGATTGCCCGCTCCCTCAATTTCACGACAGACATCAATCCCGTGGGAGACGGCTGGGTGGTGAGCTACGCGCGGGGGCGTAGCGGCGGCGAGCCTGAAGGCACCATCCTTTACCTCGACAGGGATGGCACGGAACGCGTGAGTTGGAGCGCTGGAAATCTGGATGATTACGCGTTTTCGGTTCGTGCGCATTTCCAGCAGGGGTTCAATCGGATCCTTGGAGTGGGGCGCACGCACCGGGTCGCATCGGGCGTCAATGTGTATTTTTCGCGCCTCAATCTCGATTGCCCTCCTTAAAGGAAGCCGCGATTGATAGTGGGTCAAATCGTGGTGACCCACTACATCTTGCGGAACTTCGATTGACAGCCCCCGGTTTTGATGTGATTACTCAGGCGCGATTGCGATCAAGACGGCTGCGGTGATGGGATGCGGATCAAACAACTCGAAGTAATCGGATTCAAGTCGTTCGCACAACGGACGGTGCTCGATTTTCCGACGGGGATCACGGCAATCGTCGGACCCAACGGCTGCGGCAAGTCGAACGTCGTCGATGCGATTCGTTGGGTACTTGGCGAGCAGAGTCCCAAACACCTCCGCGGCAACTCCATGGAGGATGTCATCTTCAAGGGGAACGATCGCAACGCTCCGCTCGGTATGGCGCAGGTTTCCTTGACGTTCGAAAATAATCCCGAAGAACGCCAGCCCTCACAGTTGGACCTGGATATTTCCACGATCCCTGCCCACATCCGGGAGCTTTCGGAAATCACCATATCACGCCGCTACTTCCGCTCGGGCGAATCGGAATACGCCATCAACAAGATGCCCTGCCGGCTGAAAGACATCACCGAGCTGTTCCTCGGCACGGGGGTTGGCAGTAAGGCGTATGCGATCATCGAGCAGGGCCGTGTCGAGCAACTGGTGAATGCCAAGCCGGAAGATCGACGACTTTTCATCGAAGAGGCCGCGGGAACGACTCTATATCGGAGCCGTAAACTGGCGGCAGAGCGCAAGATGGAGCGGACCCGCGAGAATCTGCTCCGCGTGAGCGATGTCCTGCGCGAGTTGGAACGTCAGATCCAGTATCTCCACCGGCTTGCCAAAAAAGCCGACCAGTTCCGAAGCTACCAGGACGAGGCGCGAAGCCTCGATCTGCTGCTGTCTGGAGTGCAACGCCGGCGCTTGCGTGCCCGTTTGTCCGATACGGAGCAGGAATTGCGCGACGTCCGGCGCGCGGAAGAGGAGATGGTGGCCACGCTTGGCGAACTCGATGGACAACGCCGTGGTCTGGTCGAGTTGGTTTCCCGGGCGGAAGAGGAGCTCTCAGCTTTGCGCGAGCAGGCCGCCGTGCTGGAAAACGAGTGCCAGGGTCTCCAGCATCGCGTCGACCTTCTGCGGAGAGAGGCCGCAGAACGCAGCCGGCGGGTCACTCAGATGCGGGAAGAGGTTGACACGATTCTCAGGAATGCGGCGGCGACAGGGGTTGCGCGAGAGCAGGAGATCGCCCAGCGTGACGAGAGTGCCGCGGTTCTGCGGGAAGTCGAAGGGGAACTCGCTCGTACCGAGGCGCTCCTTGCCGCGACACGGCAGCGCTCGATCGCCGTCTCGACCGAAGTCGAATCCCTGCGGAGCGCGCTTCTGGAACTGGCGGGCCGACAGGCTGAGTACCGGAATCAGTTGCAAGGTGCGGCGCAGCGAAAAGAGGAAGCGCAACGGCGCCATCGCCGTGATGCCCAGGAACTTGCGCACGCAGCCTCCGAGCTGGCGAAAGTCGAGCGGCTCCTGGCGACACGTCGCCTCGATGTCATCGGTTTTGCGCAAAGGCTCCATAGCGCCAAGGGTGAAATGGAGGCGCATGCCGAACGTGTACGCTCTCTTGCCGAGCAACGCCGGTTCTGGGAGGGCGAACGATCCACGGTGACCTCCCGTTTGCTGCAGGTGCGTTCCCGGCTCGATTCGTTGCGCGAAATTCAGCAGAACTACGAAGGCTACCAGCGCGGCGTGCGTTCGATCCTCCGGGAAGCGCAGCCCGACGGCGGCGTGCTCGGTGTCGTGGCGGACGTGCTGGAGATTCCCGCCGAATACGAACGTGCTGTAGCCGCGGCGCTCGGTGAGCGACTGCAATACGTCATTGTGCGTGATGGTGCCGATGGTGTTCAGGCGGTGAGCGCGTTGCGGGGAGAGGATTCGGGACGTGGGAGCTTCATCCCTCTCGCGCCACGCCGCATGGACCTCAATGGGCATGGCTCAAAAAGCATGAACGGCGGCACTCGGCGGCTCATCGAGTTGATCAAAGTGCAGCCGTCCTACGAGGAGATTGCAGAGACTCTCCTGGGTGAGGTGGTGCTCGTACCCGACCTGAATTCGGGTCTGGGTCTATGGCGGCGTAATGGGGTTCACGTGACGATGGTGACGCCGGACGGGGATACCATTGACGCCTCCGGGGTGATCACCGGCGGCAGCGAGAGGCCTGTCGAGGAGGAGATTGTTGCGCGGCGGCGGATGTTGCTGGAACTCCAGGCGGAAGCCGACGAATTCCAGAAGCGATTCGAGAGGGCGGATGGAGAGTTGAAGGAAGTACTGGCCCGGCAGAATGAGGCCGAGACGGCCCTGCGTGAGTTGGATCGGGACGTGCACTCCTTCACTCTGGAATTGGTCACGGCAGAAAAAGAGCTGGCGAAGCTCGATGCCGAGCGTCCGCGATGGGTCGACAAGATCGAAGCGTGTCGAGCCGACATGGCGGTGGCCCTGCGGGAGCAGGAGGAGTGCGACGCGTCGGTCGCGCTGGCGAACCAGCATCTGCTGGATTTGAAGGAAAACACTGCGCGCCAATCGGAGGCAGTCGACCAGCGGCAGGCCCAGAAAGAACTGGCACAGAAAGAAGTGGAGGGACTGGCCAGCGAGGTGACCGCGCTGAAGGTTCGCGCGGCCGAAGGACGCCAACGCCATCAGGCGAGTGTTGCTACGCTGGTGCGGCTCGAAGCGCAAATCGAGGAAGCGGCGCGTCGAGAGCAGTCTTTTCGTCAGGAGCAGTTGCGCGCGGAAGAGGAAGGGAAGAGGCTGGAACAGTCCGTCGTCGATGCAGATGAACAGCGGCTTCTCCGGCTGGCCGAGCGGGATCAGGCAGAGGCGCAGATTCACGAGCGCCGTTCCGTGTACGAGGCCAGGTCGAGGGATCTACAGGCTCATGAGCAGCGGATGGAGCAGGTACGCAATGCGCTCGAGACAAGGCGGGAAGGGGCGACTCGTCTCGAGGTTGCGGTAGCGGAACAGCGCTTGCGCCTCGATCATCTGGCCGAGGGGGTTCAACAACGCCACGGAGTCGAGATCCCGGAACCCGAAACGATGCCGACCGAGGAGGAGGAGATTTCCGCAGCCTCCCGGCTGGAAGTGCTCCGCGAAAAACTCGGCCGTATGGGTGAGGTCAACATCGGCGCCATTGACGAACTCCGCGATCTGGAAGAGCGTGCTGTCTTCTTACGGACCCAGAGGGATGATCTGGAGCGTTCCCTGGGAGATCTCGAGAAGACCATCCAGCGGCTCAATCGTGCCTCACGCACGAAGTTCGCTGAAACCTTTGCGGCGGTGAATGAGCACTTTCAACGGATCGTGCCACGCCTCTTCCGCGGGGGCGAGGCACGCCTTGTCCTGACAGATGAAGGCAATCTGCTCGAATCGGGTGTGGAAATTGTTGTGCGGCCTCCCGGAAAAAAACTCGAGACGATGACCCTGCTGTCAGGTGGTGAGAAGGCGCTGGTTGCCGTCAGTCTGATCTTCTCCCTGTTCCTCATCAATCCGACTCCCTTCTGCTTCCTCGACGAGGTAGATGCTCCCTTGGACGATGCCAACATCGGCCGGTTCACGGAGTTGGTGCAGGAGATGAGCAGCCAATCGCAATTCATCGTGATTACGCACAACAAGCGCACGATGCAGGCGGCTGACGTCATGTACGGGGTGACGATGCAGGAGCCCGGACTCTCCAAGGTGATCTCCGTCAATATGCACTCGTAGAAAGCTGGCGCCGGCCGGATCATGGACCAGCAAACCCTCGTTGCGATTGCCGTAGCACTCGGACTCATCGCCGCTACGCTCATTGTCGTTTTGCGGCGCTGGCACCGGACAGGGATGGTTCGGGACGATGGCCATGCGCCAGCCGAAACCGGACTCATCGCGGGGCTTACCAAGACACGCGCCGGTTTCTGGGACCGATTGAAAAATGGCTTCGTTCGCGAGTCCGCTGCCAGCGAGCGCCTCTCGCAGTTTGAAGAAATCCTTCTGGGCGCGGATGTCGGTGTGGCAACGACGACCGCTCTTCTGCAAAAGATGCGACGAACTCTGGAAAAGGGTGGGGATCTCGCGGAGTTCCGTGGGGCCTTGCGTCAAGAACTTCTGGCCATCCTGGCAGCCGAGGAGTCGCCCCGTATGGCTTTGCACAAGCCGCATGTCATCCTCGTGGCGGGTGTGAACGGAGTTGGCAAGACCACGACCATTGGAAAGCTGGCACACCGCTTTCGAGCGAATGGGCAAAAAGTTCTCCTGGTTGCTGCCGATACGTTTCGAGCGGCCGCCGGTGAACAACTCGAGGTCTGGGCGGCGAGAGTGGGGGCCGAATGCGTGCGTCACCAGGCCGGTGGAGATCCTTCTGCGGTCGTCTTCGACGGTATGGCAGCCGCACAGGCGCGCGATGTGGATGTCGTCATCGTGGATACCGCCGGGCGGCTCCATGTCAAACAACACCTGATCGAAGAACTCAAGAAAATCGTGCGTGTGATGGGACGTCAAATCGCTGGCGCCCCACACGAAGTTCTCCTGGTGGTCGATGCGACCACTGGACAGAACGCCCTCGCCCAGGCCCGGGTTTTTCAAGAAGCCTTGCAGGTGACCGGGGTCGTCCTGACGAAATTGGATGGCACGGCCAAGGGTGGAGTGATCTTTGCGATCAAGGCGGAACTCGGGACTCCCGTCCGCTACGTCGGATTTGGAGAAAGGATGGAAGACCTTCAGCCGTTCGACGCGGAAGGGTTCATTGACGCCCTGCTATCCTAGGCCAGTGGTGCGGCGCAAATGCCTCGTTGACAGCGCCGGCCAAGCCTACTAGTGGCGTTCCGAACGATCGTTCGAACCATCCATGGAATCGTCTGACTGCGTGATGGTTTCGTCGAAATTTCGCTTTAATGTTCGCTTTAATGAATGAATAGGAACGTTCCAAGAGACGGGCGGACACATTTGGAACCGCCCGGCTTGAGAGGAAAGGAGAGACGATCCACCGGGGAGAGGCCGTTCGGTCGGCAGTTGTGTGCTCTTTTCGGAGGGGTGGTTCGGATGTGGTGAGAGGTGGGTTCTCGGGTTTGGCTGCTGCATATCCGATAGGAAATTCTGAAACACATTTGCAGAACGAAGCTTTTATCGAGTTTCATAGATCTGCTGTTCATAATTCAGACTGAAATCGATAACCCACGGAAATCGCTATCGATTCGCCCCGGTCGTCAACTGGGCCGGAGATGGAAGACCTGAGGCTGGCAATCCGGCGGGAGATGCGGGGGCGACGCCGGGAGATCTCACCAGCACAGTCGGTCGCAGCGGGCCGGGAAGTAGCCCGCTGGCTGGCGGAGCTGGAGATTTTCCGCCACGCAAAAGCAGTCATTGGTTACCTCGAACACGAAGGGGAGGTGGCGATGGGCGCGGTGTTGGATCTCGCGCGTGATGCTGGCCTGACTGTTTACTTGCCCTGCTGGCGGGACCGCTTGGGGGTGGTCCCGTGGCATCCCGGTTCTCCACTGAAGCAGGTTCGTCCCGGGTTGTTTGAACCCGAGGGAAGATGCGTCCTGGAAGTGGAATCTCCGGCGCTGGCGCTGGTGCCTGTTGTGGCATGGGATCGTTCGGGGATGAGATTGGGACGGGGCGCCGGGGTTTACGATCGATTGTTGGCGCTCCTGTCTCCCGCATCCGCGATCACTCGCGTGGGCATCGGCTATGATTTTCAAGAGGTTTCCAGGATCCCCAAAGAGCCTTGGGATGTCCTTTTGCAGTACATCATTTCGGAGAGCGGGGTTGTTCGGTGTTCTTCGGACAACGCCCCGTCAGGCTCCCTCCAGAAAGGAGAATCATTCCCATGACGGATACTTTGACCATGTTGGCGATTGCCGTCGGCTTGGCCGTCGTACTGGCTGCGGCGATCGAGTTGGCGCGCCGGCAACGTTCACAACGACAGGTGCGGGATGCCGGAGATGCCGCGCAGCGCGCGTTGGACGAAGCACGTGCGGAGGCGGAAGCCATCCTGAAAGAGGCGGAACTGAGAGGCAAGGAGGTCGTCCTCCAGGCACAGACCGAGGCGGAACGCGAGTCGCGCGAGCGTCGCAGTGAGGTACAGATTCTCGAACGCCGTTTGGCGCAAAAAGAGGAGACCCTGGATAAGCGTGGAGAGCAATTCGAGAAACGCGAAGGAGAAATTGCAAAGAGAGAGCAATCGGTGCGTCAACTGGAGACCCGGCTTACGGAAAAGGAGACGGAATATGCCAGGATGCTGAACGAAACCCAGCAGCAACTCGAACGTGTTGCTGGCATGACCCGTGAGGAGGCGAAGCAATCTCTGGTGGAGAAGATGTCGGATCAGGCACGGCACGAGGCGGCCAAGCGGATCCGGCTGATCGAGGAGGAGGCACGTGCGGAAGCCGACCGCAAAGCGAAGAAGATCATCTCGATTGCCATCGAACGCTTGTCGGGGGACTTTGTAGCGGAACGGGCCGTCTCCGCCGTCCATCTACCCAATGATGAAATGAAAGGTCGTATCATCGGCCGCGAGGGCCGAAATATCCGCGCGATCGAGGCAGCCACCGGCGTAGATCTGATCGTTGACGACACACCAGAGGCCGTCCTCGTTTCCTGCCACAATCCGATCCGCCGGGAAATTGCGCGTATTGCGCTGGAGCGCCTGATTTCCGATGGCCGAATTCATCCCGGGCGGATCGAGGAGGTCGTCCGGAAAGCGGAACAGGAACTCGAGGAAAGCGTCAGGGAAGCTGGCCAGAAGGCTCTTTTCGAAGTCGGAATCCACGGTGTGCACCCGGAACTGGTGAAACTGCTGGGAATGCTCAAGTATCGGTACAGCTACGCCCAGAATGTCTTGATGCATTCGATCGAGGCGGCCTTTATCTGCGGCGCCATGGCTGCCGAATTAGGCCTCAACGAGAAGCAGGCGCGTCGTGCGGCACTCCTGCACGACATCGGTAAGGCGTTGACTCATGAGGTGGAAGGCTCGCATGCCATCATCGGAGCCGACATCGCACGAAAGTATGGAGAATCGGCCAAGATTGTGAATGCCATTGCGGCGCACCACGAGGAGGTCAAGGCGGAGACGATTCTGGCGCCGTTGGTCGATGCGGCAGACGCCCTTTCGGGCGCTCGGCCGGGTGCCCGCCGAGAGATGTTGGAGAGCTACGTCAAACGGCTCGAGGATCTGGAGCGCATCAGTAATTCGTTCAAAGGAGTGGAGAAATCATTCGCGGTCCAGGCCGGAAGAGAAATTCGGATCATCGTGGAGCCACGCGCGGTCAGCGATGAGGGTATCTCTGACCTGGCCCACGAGATAGCCCGTAAGATCGAAGCGGAGATGACCTATCCGGGACAGATCAAGGTGACGGTGATCCGTGAGACCCGTTCCAGTGAATTTGCCCGCTAGACACAGAAGGGTGGTTGCAGGAGTCTGTCGATGCGGATTTTGCTGATCGGCGATGTCGTTGGCCGTGGCGGCTGCAAGGCTGTGGGCCGGTTTCTACCGCGTCTGATCGATCGGGAACAGATCGATCTGGCAATCGTCAATGGAGAGAATGCTGCAGCCGGGGCAGGACTCGACCCGGATTCCGTCGAGGAACTGCGTGCGGCAGGTGCCGCGGTCATCACCTCGGGAAACCACATCTGGAGGCGATCCGAAATTCTTCCCCTACTGGAGGAAGACGACCATCTCCTTCGGCCGGCAAACTTCCCCCCCGGGTCGCCGGGACGTGGTTGGATAGACGCAAGCACCGCAGACGGCAGCCGAGTCGTGGTCGTCAACCTGATGGGTCGGGTCTTCATGGACCCGGTCGACTGCCCCTTTCAAACAATGGAGAGGTTGTTGCCTGAGATCTCTGCCTCGTCATGTGTGATCATCGTGGATATGCATGCCGAGGCAACGTCCGAGAAAGTAGCTCTGGCAGCATGGCTCGATGGCCAGGTGTCAGCCGTGCTTGGCACACATACCCATGTTCAGACCGCAGACGAGCAAATTCTGCCGGGTGGCACCGCCTACATCACTGATGTCGGGATGAGCGGCCCCAGATACTCCGTGATCGGTGTAAAACCAGATTTGGCGGTC
>CAZEWD010000128.1:7991-8585 GCA_964515725.1 uncultured Binatia bacterium (SeqCode) | reverse complement strand
CGGCATCCAGAAGCCGATGATCTGCTCGATCACGCCGTTTGCTTTCCAGGTGCCGAGTTGGGCGTTGAGTTGCTCCAACAACCGGGTGTCTGTTTTGCGCACCGCCCAGGCAAGGGGCTCCCGCGTGAGTGGCAGGTAGATCCCCCGGAGCTGGTCATCGGCGAAGAGCGGGCGGCCACGGACGTCCCAGACCGCCGGTGCGTCCATGATGAACGCATCCACTTCTCCCCCGCGCAATGCTTTCACGGCATCCTCGACCGAAGGGTACGACTGTAACTTCGCCTTGGCCAGATGCCGGCGGGCAAAGTCCTCTCCTGTTGTGGCGCTGACCGCAGCAAGACGAACGCCGGACTCATTCAACGCATCCTGGGTTCCCAGCCGGCCACGGTCTGCTGCGCGGACCAGCGTCATCTGGCCGACCTCCATGTAAGGCATGGTGAAACTGATCTGTTCCTGCCGCCTCGGAGTGATCGAGTAGCCCGACATGATCACATCATACTTGTTCGCGAGCAGCCCCGGAATCAGTTCCTCGAAGGACGTCTCTACGTAACTGATCGGCAGTGCCAACTCCTTGCCGAGCCGGTTCGCGAAATC
>CAZEWD010000128.1:0-7953 GCA_964515725.1 uncultured Binatia bacterium (SeqCode) | reverse complement strand
ACACGGGCGCGATACCGATCCGCAGGGTCTGCGCTGCCGATTCCGAATCTGCCTGTGCCACGACTCGCTCGGGTTTCGACACACTTTGTGTTGCGCAGCCGCTAGCCAGAACACCAACCAGCACGAGAAAACCTGCAGATGCGATCGATTCGATGGAAAAACGCATTCGTCGTTACACTCCCTTCTCTTCTGAGATCTGCCCCATGTCGGACGTGCGTACTATGATCACTTCTTCGAAAGTTGCCCCGCCACCGCAGCCGTCGCCTTGCGAACCGCCTCCTCGTCGCCGAGGTAGTAGTGACGCTGCGGCTTGAGATCATCGTTCAACTCATAAACGAGAGGGATCCCTGTCGGGATGTTGAGACCGATGATGTCTCCATCCGAGATACCATCCAGATATTTCACCAGGGCGCGCAGACTGTTGCCGTGGGCCGCGATGATCACCCGTCTCTCTGCGCGTAAAGAGGGTGCGATCGTCTCGTGCCAATAGGGCAGGAAGCGGTCGACGGTATCCTTCAGACATTCCGTCCTGGGTAGCTCATCGGCCCGCAGCATCGCATAACGCGGGTCTCCTCCGGGGAATCGTGGATCGTCTGGTTCGAGAGGAGGCGGCGGGATGTCGTAGCTGCGGCGCCAGAGGTTGGTCTGTTCCATACCGTGACGGGCCGCTGTCTCCGCCTTGTCCAGACCTTGAAGTGCGCCGTAGTGCCGCTCGTTCAGCCTCCAACTGTGCTGCACCGGAATCCACATCTGGTCGAGTTCCTCGAGTGCCAGCCAGAGTGTCTTGATGGCTCGTTTGAGAACCGACACGTACGCAATGTCAAAAACATAGCCCTCTTTGCGTAGGGTTCGTCCCGCCTCGACGGCTTCCTGGATCCCACGTTCACTGAGACCGACATCGGTCCAACCCGTGAATCGATTTTCCTTGTTCCACACACTTTCGCCGTGCCGCAGCAGCACCAATCGCTTCATGGTTCACCTTCCAAGCGGGAATTTCGGCTTTGTCGTAGCAAGTTGCCCGCAGACGGGCCAGCAGACCTACCCGGGGGAGCTTGCCAGCATCTCTGCGGTAAGGCTTACTGGTACTGATACCGAGGAGGTGCGGGCGTGGCAGAACAGGTAGATCCAGGGGCAGGAAAGCCACTGAGCACGGCAAATCTCGTGAACATCGCGAAGCTGGTAACGGCCTATTTCGTGGAACGGCCCGACCCTTCCGAACGCCGGCAGCGGGTGACTTTCGGAACCTCCGGCCACCGGGGATCATCCCTCAGATGTTCCTTCAACGAAGCACACATTCTCGCCATCTCACAGGCAATCGTGGAATACCGGACAGGGCAGGAGACCAGCGGCCCACTCTTTCTGGGCATGGATACACACGCGCTCTCGGAACCGGCGTTCGTAAGTGCCCTGGAGGTTCTGGCAGCTCACGCCGTCGATGTGATGGTCGATGATCAGGGAGGGTACACGCCAACACCGGTGATCTCGCACGCCATCCTCGAGTACAACCGCGGACGAACCAGTGATCTCGCCGATGGGATCGTCATCACACCTTCGCACAATCCGCCGGAGGATGGCGGCTTCAAGTACAACCCGCCGCATGGTGGGCCGGCCGATACGGACGCGACACGTTGGGTCGAGAATCGTGCCAACGAGATCATTGCGACAGGTCTGGCTGGGATCAGGCGGATCCCCTATGCACAGGCGCGTGCTGCGACAACGACTCACCCTCACGATTATATGGGGCGATACGTTACCGGCCTGGGCTCGATCGTTGATCTCGAGGCCGTCCGGGAGGCAAAGCTACGGATCGGAGTCGATCCTCTCGGTGGCGCCGCAGTTCAATACTGGAGTCGCATTGCCGATCACTATGCGCTGGATCTGACCGTGGTCAATCCGGACGTCGATCCGACCTTCCGCTTCATGCCAGCCGACTGGGACGGCAGGATTCGCATGGACTGTTCCTCGCCCTATGCGATGAGCGGCCTGATTGCTTTGCGTGATAAATTCGACATTGCTTTTGGCAACGACACAGACACAGACCGCCACGGGATCGTGACACGCAGCGCGGGTCTCCTGAATCCAAACCACTACCTGAGTGTCGCCATTTCCTACCTTTTCGGGAGTCGCGAGCACTGGCGTGCTGATGCAGCGATCGGCAAGACGGTGGTCAGTAGCAGTATGATCGACCGGGTTGCCGCGCAACTCGGGCGCAAGCTCTACGAGGTACCGGTCGGGTTCAAATGGTTCGTCGGAGGGTTGCGGGACGGCAGTCTCGGCTTCGGTGGTGAAGAAAGTGCCGGCGCATCGTTCCTGCGACGTGACGGGAGTGTCTGGAGCACGGACAAGGACGGTCTCATCATGGGGTTGTTGGCGGCAGAAATTCTGGCGCGACGGCAGTGTGATCCGGGAGAGGTCTATCAGGAACTCACCCGTGAATTGGGCTCGCCAATCTATGAACGCATCGATGCGCCGGCCTCACCGGAGCAGAAGGAAGTGTTGCAGAAGCTGGCCCCGTCACAGTTGCAGAAAACCGAGCTGGCAGGGGATCGCATCGACGCGGTACTCACCGCAGCGCCCGGAAACGGTGCTGCCATTGGCGGTCTCAAGGTATCGACCCAGAACGGTTGGTTCGCCGCCCGGCCGTCCGGTACGGAGGATGTCTACAAGCTCTACGCGGAGAGCTTCAAAGGCAGTGCCCATCTCAAGCAGATCCAGGAAGAGGCCAGATCGTTGATTGCCGATGTGCTGGCGAGTGCAGACGAGAGCAGAGCATGAGGATTCTGGCGGGAGACATCGGCGGCACCAACGTTCGGCTGGCCCTCTTCGACAGTGAGCGTCCCCGGGTACCTGATACCGTTCAGATCTACCCGAGCAGCCGCTTTAGCGGTCTGGAACAATTCATCCACGAATTCCTTGATACACAAAAGACAGCGGTGGATGCGCTCTGTGTCGGGGTCGCGGGTCCCGTGCGAGACGGAAGGAGCCGGCTCACGAATCTCCCCTGGACGGTCGACAGCGCGGCACTGGCAAAGGCGGTCGGAACACCACACGCCTGGGTGATCAACGATCTGGAAGCGACAGCCTGGGGGATCGAGGTGCTCGGCGAGGAAGACTGCGTTGTGTTGAACGCAGGGAATCCGGGAGCGACAGGAAACCGAGCGGTTTTGGCTGCAGGCACGGGTCTTGGCGAGGCAGGTTTATACTGGGACGGAATGCGGCATCACCCATTTGCAACCGAAGGCGGACACGCCAGCTTCGCGCCTGGCAACCAATTGGACACACAATTCCTTGCCTGGTTATGGAAGCAGTTCGGACACGCCAGTTGGGAACGCGTCGTGTCGGGAGCAGGTATCGTCAACCTCTACCGGTTTCTGCGAGAAACGCAGAGCCAGGATGCCACAGCATGGGAAGTTGAGGAGATTCCTACGACGGGGGAGGATGCCGGTCCAATCGCTGACGCTGCGGTGCAGGGGCGCTCTCACCTGTGCACACAAGCCATGCAGATGTTCGCCCGGTTCTACGGAGCGGAGGCTGCCAACCTTGGGCTCAAGCTGATGGCGCGAGGAGGGATCTACCTGGCCGGCGGGATTGCTCCGAAGAATCTCGAACTCCTGCAATCGGGAGAATTCCTTCACGCCTTTCTGGACAAGGGGCGGATGCGATCCCTGCTCGAGGAGATGCCGGTGCGAATCATTACATATCCGCACGTCGGTCTGTCCGGTGCGGCGCGCTGTGCCGCTTCCCGTGCGATTTGAGAGGACCGCATTTCTGGGTAGATACAGGAGGACAGACCCTCCTGCGGCTGATCCGTTGAAAGGAAGGGGTGCGCGCCAGAGCCAGGAACGCGGCCAACCGTGGTGTCGCCCTTCGGAGCACTGGACGGGGGAATTCGAAGCCTACTCCTTATAGATGAACCGGCCCGAGCTGCTTTCAAACTTCCAGGTTCCCCCGGCTCCCTGGACATGCTTGGCGGTACCGACGAATTCCAGACCCGTCGAGATAATTGCCAGGTTGACGCCGTTGTCCGAGCGCGTGTATCCATGGAGGACGCTCATGCACTCCGCGGCGCTGGCGCAAGTTGCATAGGTCTCATGCTGGACGAAATACTCTTCTTCCGCCGTGATGGCGTTACGAAGATCGGTCTCTGCCAAACCATCGAAAGCATTCTGGCGGTACAGATAGAATTGCGGGATGGCGATGGCGGCGAGAACTCCAATGATTGCCACCACGGTGAGCAGCTCGATCAGAGTAAAGCCTCGCTCTCTCTGTCGGGTGCCTCTCGGTGGTGGATGTTCCGTTCTACGATTGGGATTTTGTCCGGTGTCGTCCAGGGCTACATCTCCTTCGGCTACCTCAGCCTTCAGCAAGGTGCATACCAACCCGATAACGGCGTGGTCAAATAAATTCGGAATGAAAGCTTTTTGAGATATTCAACCTTCTGGAGAGGATGTCGAGTCAATAAACCGTGAGTTTTTTGACGCAGGGACAATTTACGGCGCCGTAAATTGTCCCTGAATATGGACAAATTCAGGCCTTAGCCACCTCTTTGAGGATCGCTTCGACGTGTTCGCGTAGCGATCCGCGTCTCGAACCGAACCGGGTTCGGGTTGCCAGAGCGACTTCTTTACCGATCACATCCGCAGTGATGAGTTCAGAGATGAACCGGCAAACGGCTTCCTGCATCCGCTTGCGGCGCATTTGAATTCGGTGTTCGCGCTGGCGAGCGCTCAGGCCGGGTTCACGGGGATCGGGCAGGTCATCCGGCAGCAACTCTCGAAGGACTCGCCTGAGGCGCAGTTCCCAGGCGGCGGGAATCTCGACGATGAACTCGCCCGATTTCCGTCCTGCCCGGGTGATGATTGGCTGCGGCCGACCCATAGCGGACGCGTAGCAACGGCCCGCGAGGAAGTCCAACGAATTGGCGGAGAGAGCGGACGGGGTAATCACGGAAGCGTCATAGAGAGTTGGCGTTCATGGGTTTCAGGGCTTTCGGAGGACACGGCTCCGGTTGCGTGAGGGTTGCTTCGGAACAGCACACCTCGTTGTGCGAGGTTGCTCCGGTGGGATCGATAGATCGGAGTCTCGGTAGAAGGCGACGCTTGCACGAGGTAGTCGCACGCAAGGGCACCAGATATGTCGTATGGGTCGGGAAGAAATATTCCCGGTCCCCCCATGCATCCTGGAAGATTCCTGCTCAGTAGCATTCCGGCATCTGCATAGGTATTGTCATAAAGTCAGTGGCACGGAACCTGAATATGATGCTGGCATGGGCTAAACCATGCTGAGAAATACACCCTGGGTGTGGCCAGGTGCGTGCAGGCGACTCCTGACGCGATGCAAGACAAGCGTGTGCAGGTGAGGCCGGCAAGCAGATCTCAGCGCAAACGCTTCCGGTTTGGCAAGGAGGGAGAACAATGAAAACTCGGATCGGACTCAGGTTGCTCATGCTGATGGTCGGCGTGCTTCTCCAGGGTGCTGTACCGCGTGGATCGATCGGTATTGTCATCGACAATGGCATCCCGAGAGGTACGCTTGGGTACTGGTCGGTCGACGTGACGAGCGGTGGCGAGACGACTGTTGGGGAACTTACCGCAACCGATCAAACCAATTCCCAACTGATTACGGCAGATGTTATCTGGGCATATCGGACGTATGTGGATCCCGGGACACCGGGAGGCGGCTTTCGCTTGAACGGGGGGACGCCACAGCGGATCGACCCTCACACCGTTTCCAGCCAGGGCCAGTTTACTGGTGCGAACGGCAACACGATCGATTGGACGGTGCTGAGTGTTCTGCCCGCGGGATCGGCAACGATGACGAATACTTTTCAGTTTGTCGCGTCCAATGGCCCACTGGGAGCCCTCCGCCTACTGCAATACCTCGACGAGGATGTGGTGGGTTCTTCGGATGATGTTTTCTTTACACGAGGTTCCCTCGGAAATCAGAATCTGGAGTTGTTTACGATCGACAACTCCAAGGCGTTTGGCATCAGCCATTCGGGCGCATTCACGGGTGCCGGAGGATTGGAGGCCTCGTCATTCGCTGGGTGGGCGGCGGACCGCTGGGATTCCATCGTGCCACGAATTCAGGGCGGTGGGCAGAGCGTGGCATTGGCTGGGGTAATCAACAACCTGCCGCCTTACACGCATCCGCTCGTTGGCCCAGTCTACGGACCCCAGGATATTGTCTCAGTCATGGCATGGGATGTCGATCCTAACGCAACCCGAGCTACGATCGTCACCTCTCTGGGCGGAGTCCCCGTCATCCGTCAGTGCGGCGATGGGAGCGTCGACGGAATCGAAGAATGCGATGACGGCAATCTTAACGGTGGGGATGGCTGCAGCGCGAATTGCGAGATCGAGTCCTGTTTCACATGCACGGGCCAGCCATCGGAGTGCCATATCATGGAAGCAGGAACGGGGTGTGCGGACGATGGGTTCCCGTGCACACGGGACGTCTGCGATGCGAACGGAAATTGTGTTCATCCGTATGTGGCGAGAGGAGTGGTCTGCCGCACCAGCGTGGGCGACTGCGATGCGGCTGAGTCCTGTACGGGAACCGGTGCCGAGTGCCCACCCGACAGCACCCTGGAAGCAGGGACGGGGTGTGCCGACGATGGTTTCCCATGCACACGGGACGTCTGCGATGCGAACGGAAATTGCGTTCATCCGTATGTGGCGAGAGGAGTGGTCTGCCGCACCAGCGTAGGCGGCTGCGATGTGGCTGAGTCCTGTACGGGGACCAGTCCCGAGTGCCCACCCGACAGCTATGAGGAGAGCGGGCATCAGTGTGTTTGCGGTGACGGAACGCTTGATCCGGGAGAGGAATGCGATGACGGCAACAATCTGAGCGGGGACTGCTGTTCTCCCTCATGTAGGCTCGATCCTGCCGGTGCGCCGTGTGATGATGGCCTTGTCTGCACGAGCGGAGAAACCTGTGACGGTTTCGGAGTCTGCCGTGGTGCGATTTCTGCGGGACAGTACGCGATTCTCGACTGGGTTCCGGCGGACAATGCCACGACAATCCTGGGACAGCGCGCCATCACCCGTGGACACATCTGCGCCGGCAAGGTGGTCGCGAGGGGCGGCAGCAAAGTCAAGATCAGCGGGAGCGTGCTCGGTGATCTGATCTCGCGGATCGGTAGCGGCTCCAACGCCATTACCTTCGGCAAACGGGTCCATGTCGCTGGTTCGGCGATCACGGCAGGTGGTGCAGTCGTTCATCCGGAATACGCATCGGTGGGTGGTTCCATCGTCAGTGATGCCAGCGGGATGCGATCCGAGTTGCTCGCCTGTACATCGGCGCGTGACGTGGTCTCCTCCCGGTTCAGTGAACTTGCCTCACTGACAGCTCCACAGAGCGGATACAGCTTCATGGGTCTTAACCGGCTCCGCATAAAGGCACGGGATTTGGTACGTATTCCACAGGTGGGCACGTTACCGGCAGACAACGTGATAATCGACCTGCCGGAGTTGACGGTACAGGGACGCGGCCACCTGGTGCTTGTTGGTTCGCCACAAACCCGGAACGTCATCGTTCGCATCCGGAAGTCGAATTTGGTGGCAGGTAACGGCAACCTCAAATTGGGGAATACCGCATCGGTGTCCCTGGAAGGCCTGACAGCGAAGCAAGTGATCTTTGTCGTGGTCGACGGCAAGGTCGCGATAGGCCCGAATAGCCGGTTGTACGGAACGTTGATGGGGAATCGGGCCGGAATGAAACTTTCCCGCCGTGCCACTGTGGAAGGGGCGATCCTCGGCCCGCACCCGGCTTTGGCGGGCAACTCACGTGTCGAACGCCATCCGTGGGCTGGTTGGTGTGAGTGATGGAGCCTGAATCCTGAACTGCAAGCGCAACACTCGGACGCATGGCATGGCCCGCCGGATGGACTGGCGGGCCATGCCACATCAGGAGTTCTCGATCTTCAAGCGGTGGGAAGTTTCCAGAGTAAGG
>CAZEWD010000127.1:0-8585 GCA_964515725.1 uncultured Binatia bacterium (SeqCode) | reverse complement strand
GCATCACCTCACTGTTCGTTCTCGATGGCAAGCGTCGCCCGACGGGGGTCGTCCATCTGCACGACCTGCTCAAGGCGGGCGTCATTTAGTCCGATCCGCGCAGTTCCCATGACAAATCCTCTGCGCCGTTACTACAAGTCGTCGCCTCGCCTGCGGCGTCTTTCTCGCAAAACCAAGAACCTGCTGGTCGAGACGCTGGCGAATATGGCCATCCGTGGAGTTGGTGTTCTCTCTCTCCCTACGGCGCTGCGTCTGGGCGAGTTTGCCGGTGCCATGGCATTCCAGCTCCTGGCCGGATCGCGCCGCCTGGCCTTTGGCGATGCCCTGACAGACGCTGAGCGGCAACGGATTGCTCGTGCCAGTTTCGTGAATGTCGCCCGATCCTTCTGCGAACTCGCCAGGATCGATGAGATCCGGGTCCGACAGAAAGAATACTTCCAGTTGGAGGGATGGGAGCATATCGAGCGCCTGCTGGTGGCCGGGCGCGGACTTCTGGCGATCACCGGGCACATCGGAAACTGGGAGTTGATGGCCGCCTATTTTGCGTGGCGGGGTCTGCCCATCTATGCGGTGGCACGGCGCATCTATGCCGACCGTCTGAACGAACTCATCGTGGATTTCCGGCGGCGGCAGGGTGTTGAAACGATCATGCGTGAGAGTGGTTCATCCGCCCGCCAGAACCTACGTGTACTGAAATCCAATGCCATTCTTGCCATGCTGATCGATCAGGACACACACGTCGCTTCGATCTCCGTACCGTTTTTTGGTCATCCGGCCCGGACTCCTGTGGCCGCTGCCTCGCTGGCCGTGAGGCGAGGACTGCCCGTTGTGGCGATGTTCATGCAACGACAGGGAGAGATGGGGTACCGGATCGTGGTCCGGCCTCCCTTCGCGATCGAACAGACGGGAGATGAGGCGTCGGACGTGGCTGCATTGACGATGCAGTTCAACGCCGCACTCGAAGAACAGATTCGTGCCCATCCTGAGGAATGGGTCTGGTGGCACCGCCGCTGGCGGAGGGCTCCGATGGCCCGCCTCGATCCTGATTTTGCGATGTCGCAGGTGGGTTCCTCCGCAGCAGAGCCTGGTAGTGCCGGCGGCGCGACACCAACGGATATCTCCGAATGAAAACCCCAGACCCCAGCCGCGTACGGCTCAGGTACAGACTCGAATACCATTCGCTTCGAGCGTTGATGGGCTTTTTCGGACTTCTGCCTCGTGGTTTTGCCCTGAGGCTCGGTGCGGCGATCGGGAGTCTGCTTTACTGGATCGATATGCGAGACCGCCGGGTGGGTCTTTTCAATCTGCGCCTCGCGTTTCCGGAGAAGACCGAGGCAGAGCGGCGCCGCATCCTGCGCGTCAGTTGCCGGAATCTCGGGCGTATGGCCGCGGAGGTCTGCCATCTGCCGCGGCTGACAGCCGAGGGGCTGCCCCGATACGTGCGGTTTGCGAATAAAGATACCTGGGAGCACGTTCTCCAGTTGGCAGAGCAGCGTGGTGCCGTGATTGTCAGTGGCCATTTCGGCAATTGGGAAATGCTGGCCTATCTGCACGGATTGCTCGGACATCCGGTGCACCTGATCCACCGCCCCATGAACAATCCCCTGGTCGAAGAGATCATCGTTGGGATGCGCAGCCGCGCCGGAACCCATTCCATCCCCAAGAAGTCCGCCGCCAAAAGTGCCCTGCGTGCCCTCAAGCAACACGGCCTCCTGGTGATTCCCTCGGACCAGAATCAGACACCGAGCTTCGGTGTCTTTGTCGATTTCTTTGGTACGCCGGCCTGTACGACGCCGGGTGCAGCGCGTCTGGCGATGCTCACCGGCGCACCGGTGTTTCCCGTCTTTCTCGTACGTGAAGGCGAATCGGATCAGCATTCGATCGTGGTGTTGCCGGAGATCGAGATGGTCAACACCGGCAACAAGGAACAGGACATCGTCACCAACACACAGCGTTGCAGCGATGCGATCGAAGAGATCCTACGGCGGCACCCTGAACAGTGGATCTGGTTCCATAAAAGGTGGAAAACACGCCCCCCGGGTGAGCCGAAGATCTATGTATGAAACCCCCGCTGGATGACCGATCCTCGAAGCTGAATTCGCTTCGCCTCACAGTGGATAGGATGCGGGAGGTCAGAATAGGGAACCGCTCAGCGCTGTACCACCTCGCGCAGCATATCTTCAAAAATGTAAACGACCTGGAGCCAACCGGCGAGCAAGCCCAGGGCACCGCCCGCAATGATGAGTTTCCACTCGTCCTGTTGAAATGCCGGGCGTAGGGTGCCTTCGAAACTCAGTGCGTCCAGAGCGCTCATCCGGCTGAACAGTTCGCCCTGTACATCCACGGCCTGTCCGGCAAAGGAGTGCAAGAGACCGCCCGGCTGTGCCAGGTCGTCGCCGACACGTTTCTGGATATCGGCCCGCAGTGCGGCGCGTTGCGATGGCTCCAGCATGGCCGCCAGCGGATGCGCTTCCCATTGATCAGCGAGTGCGTCGATCCGTTTGGCAACCAGGGCCCGCAGGCGTGTACCGCCTTCGTCCGACATGACCATGTCCACAATGTTGTCGGCAGTCAGAATCCGTTCGGCCACGAACTGCGCAAACGCTGCAGCCACTTCGTGCTGCCGTTTGTGGAACAAGCCCTGGACGACCCAGGGACCGATGCGCCGCGGCTCCGCCGGCTCAAAGATGAGTTTGAGGGCCAACCAGTTCGTCGCATAGCCGACCAGGAAACCAGCGAGGGGCAAGGTCCACCATGCTGGCCAGACTGCCCAGAGAAACATCTGTGGAATGCCGAAGAGGAAGCCGAACCAGGCACCGGAGATTTCGATGAAGCGGAATTCCTTGTGCCCGACGCGACGGAACAATTCGGCAATGAGAGCCCGATCCCGCTGTGCCGTGCCAATGACCACGCGCCGGATGTTGAAGATGGTTTCGATGTTGGCCGCAAAGTCACTCAGGAGGCCGGCGGCGACCTGCTCGATTTCCGCCCGCACTCCCTGCCGCACCTGTTCGCGCATGTCGGAGCCGAGAGCCTCCCACATCTGGGGCATGTGTTTCTCGGCAATGTCCCTCACGATCGTGTCAGCGATGCGATCGAGTTCGGGGCTCAAACGTGCGGCAAAGGCTTGCGCATCGAACCCCACGAACAGGCCCTGGACATCGATCAGTCGTGATGTGATCAGATCGGTCGCCTTGGCTGCCAACGCCACGGCACCCGCTGGAATGATTCCCTGCCAGCCCAGCCAGGGCCGGAATCCGATGAACCGTACCGGCCGGAACATCATTTCAATGGCCACCCGGTTGGTGAACCAACCGATGAAGGCGGCGACGAAGGGAATGGTCAGGATTTCGTAGTGTGCCTGAATCGTTTCGATCATGTGTCCATCAGAAAGTTGAAGGAATGCACTGCTGAAATCCGTCGGGAAAGTCAAAGGGTGTGAGAGAATCGGGGGGAGCCGGAAGGGAGGCTCTGGTCCTGATTCGGTGGCGGATGGGTGCGATTCTCGTCGCCCAGGATCAGGGACGGGCGCCCTCGGGACGAGTGTTCGGTGTTCTCCACACCAGTTCCAGCCCTGCCGCAATCAGGACGGTGGCAGCACAACCGACCACGTTGAACCAGAGGAAGCCGAGGCTGGTACCAAAGAATAACGATATGACGAGACCCTCGGCCACCAGAGCGCCGACAAGGGTAGGGGTGCTGCTCACTCGTTTCAGGAAGAAGCCGAGAACGAAGAGTCCAAGCATGGTACCGTAAAAGAGCGAACCGATGATGTTGACGGCCTCGATGAGATTGTCGACGAGTGTGGCGAAACTCGCAAACGCGATTGCCACGATACCCCACAGGACGGTGAAAAGCTTTGAGACTCTCAGATCTCCTGACTGCGGCTCCATCTTGCCCCGGATCCTTTTGTAGAGATCCACGGTGGTCGTGGAACCGAGTGCCGTCAGTTCGCTTGCCGTCGAACTCATCGCGGCAGCCATGATCACCGCGATGAGCAGGCCCACCAGACCGCTCGGTAGATGCTGCAGCACGAAACTCAAGAAGACGTAATCGGCATCTTTGATCTCGGTGCCGGGGAGTGCCTTACCGACCAGGGTACGCGCCTCTTCACGGATCCGGGTCGCCTCCTGCCCGGCTTCCTGTAAAGCCGCACGTGCGGAAGGGATTTCGAGGCCACTTTCCAGGGCCTGCGCATAGCGTTCGGCTGCGTCCTTCTGGGCAATAAAGGCCTGATCGAAGCGTGCTTCGAGCTGGCGGAGTGTGCCAGCGTATTCCGTCTGTCGCACGCGCTCCAGAGCAGGACCGTTCCAGAAGATGGGTGGTTTCACGAAGAGGTAGAACACGAAAACCATCACACCGATGAACAGGATGAGGAACTGCATCGGGATCTTGAAAATACCGTTGAACACCAGGCCAAGGCGGCTTTCGGTGAGGGAGCGGCCACCGAGGTAACGCTGCACCTGGGACTGGTCGGTGCCGAAATAGGAGAGCGCCAGGAAGAACCCACCTGCAATGCCCGACCAGAAGTTGTACCGGTTTTCGAGATCGAGATCGAAACTGAGTACGTTCATCTTGCCCATGGCACCAGCGAGCTTGACGGCATGACCAACACTCACATCCTCGGGAAGGCGTAAGATGACGAGCACCAGGGCCACCAGCATTCCACCCATCATCACCATCATCTGCTGCTTCTGGGTCTGGCTCACTGCCAGTGTGCCGCCGGAGACGGTATAGGCAATGACGACGAATCCGATGCCGACAATCGTGAGATCCATGGGCCAGCCGAGAAGCGAACTCAGGATGATCGAAGGCGCATAGATCGTGATCCCTGAGGCGAGTCCCCGCTGGATCAGAAAGAGGAGTGCACCCAGGTAGCGAACGCGCGCGTCGAAACGGTGTTCGAGATACTCGTAGGCGGTGTAGACCTGGAGCCGGTAGTAGATCGGTAGGAACACCGCGCTGATGACGATCATTGCCAGTGGCAGCCCGAAGTAGAACTGCACGAAGCGC
This sequence comes from uncultured Binatia bacterium (SeqCode), assembly GCA_964515725.1. GTDB lineage: Bacteria > Desulfobacterota > Binatia > HRBIN30 > HRBIN30 > CAZEWD01. Next base: position 3,572 of record CAZEWD010000127.1, on the reverse strand, counting down.
ATTCCATCCTCGTAGGCCTGGCCTGGAGTCGACAGGAAGGTGATCGCGCTGGCCTGCGTCGCCATGATGCTGAGACCGATGGTGGGCCAGGCGAGAGTGTTGCCGCCGCGGAAGTAACCCTCCATGTCTTTCACGTGTCTTGTTTTGTAGGCCCCGATCGCTGCAATGCCGCCGATCGCAGAAACGAGCACGATCCAGTCCAGCAGGGTCATGAGGCCCACCAGGTGAGCGCGTAGAAGATGGCCGACAAGAGGAGCAACTCGCCCACCAGCAGGGCATAAACGTTGCGCCAGGTACCAAGGAAGGGTGGTGCTTCGTTGTCTTGCGGTGTGCTCATTCTAGGGACCTGCCAGCAGGTTCAGGAAGAGACGATAAGCTCCGGGAACGCCGGCTGGGAGCTGGCGAAAGAAGGAGAGACCCGTATAGACGTAACGGCCCTTGCCGTAGGTCGCGACGAGGAGCCCCCCGGTCCGCTCCGGCTCTCCCGGATCTGCTGCGCCCAGGACCGCCTGATAGCGAGGATCGCGTTCTTCGGCGTAATAGAGCCCACGTTCCTGGACCCAACCTTCGAAGTCGACGCTGGTGATGTGATTGGGCTGGTTCAAGATGGCGTGATCGGGGAGGAGAAAACGCATCGTGGCATTCTCGTCCGTCACACGTTCCGGTCCTACCGTCAGCGGATACGGACCAATGGGAATGGACAGCACGTCCCAGCGGCTACTCGTGTTGTACTGTACGATCAGGGTGCCCCCGTGTTCCACGTATTCCATGAGTCGCGGATGCAGGCTCGCTAGGGAACGGCGGGTATTGTAAGCGCGGATGCCGATGATGATGGCGCGATACTCGGAAAGATCACCGCTCCTCAGGACCTCGTCGTCGAGTTCGGTTACAGACAGGCCGATATGCCGCAGGTCTTCAGCGACGCTGTCGCCGGGACCACGTACGTAGCCGAAACGGCCTTCGGGAAGTGTTGCCGGCAGAGGTGTCAGACGTACCTGGGCCGGGCGTAACACGACCTGGACCGGAATATGGGGATGGTCGATGCGATCTTCACGAAGCGTGAAGCGTTGTCCTTTGACCACGACAACGGGCCGAGCGACACCTGATTTCGCATCGGGGCGGGGTGTGAGTTCGAATTGTACGACGGCTTCGAGTCCGGCACGTTCGAGCGTAACGGGAATACGAGAAGGGGAGGCCGTCCAGCCTGCCGGCAGTTCGAGTCCGACCTCGCCACTGAGGTCCGGCTGATGCGCGCGCACCCGGAGCGCCAGGATCGTGGGCCGGCCTGATACGGAGAGCACGGCATCGCGTGCCGCGGTGACGGTAGCCGGCGGTGTGATGAGTACCGGCTCCACACGTTCGCCGAGCACACGATCGACGACTGCATATTCGATCGGGACGGTGACAGGGATCCGTGTGCCATCGATCTCGAGTGTCAGGTGCAGTGCAATGGCCGGTGGACCTTCGGGCAAGGCGCGCAGGTGTAGATCGGTGATCTCGTGCCTGCCTTCCTGCGACGTTCGTTCGAGCCAGCGCGGTGTCGTATGAGGGACCTCTTTCGGGATCTGGAGTGTGAGCGACGAGAGATTCTTCTCTCCAGCATTCAGAGTAGACTCGGCTGTCCTGCGCAGCCCGGGACCCTCGATTCCGGTGAGGCGCACTTTTGCGGGGCGGCGAACAATGAGTTCGAGTTTCACGGGAAGTGCTTCGCCGGCCACTGCCGAAGGGGTCGTGGCTGTGGCACGGCTGTAGATTCCGAGAAGCCTCGGAATGAGTGTGTGGATATGTTCCCGTGCATCTCGCGTGCGTGGGTCGTCAGGTAGCGCCTCGATGGCCCGCATGGCCTCGAGCAGGGCAGGCACGGCGTGCTCGGGCGCGTCGGGACGATAGTCGGTCCGGGCACGCGACAATGCCTGTGACAGGGCCTCGGCTGTCTTGCCATAACGTATCCAACCCGGCTCGATACCTTCGAAGATGTCGCGTTGTGCGGGTTCGCCCAGGACTGGAACGAAGCGTTCGATGAGTGGGCCCCGCTCTCCTGCCGCACCAAAGCCCTGGCTTTGATGCTGGCTGCGAGAGCGCGCTGCCAGTTCGCCATAGCTTTCGCCAAGCCACGGGTCGTAGCTGCCGACATCGAGGGGAAGCGCATCGTCGGGAGGAGGATCCTCGCGCCAGGTGGGAAAGTTATGAAGCAACCGTTTCACCTGCCAGGGGCGAATACCTTGCCCGAGTTGTTCGGGAAAACGTTGCGGATCCGCAGCGGCCTGCACTGCCTCACGCGCCAGAATGGCAGACGCGGTGTGATGCCCATGATTCGGCGGCTTTTCATCGAAACGCGCAATGACCACGTCGGGTTGGAAGCTCCGGTAGACCCAGACGACATCGGCAAGCGCATCGTCGTGTCCCCAGATTCCGAGTGTTTCCTGTGCTGACTTGGAAAAGCCGAAATCGATCATTCGTGTAAAGAACTGGCGCGCACCATCGATGCGTCGTGCTGCAAGCAATTCCTGGGTGCGTACCACCTCCAGGAGATCGGCCTGTTCCGTCCCGACGAGGTTCTGGCCTCCGCCACCGCGAGTCATCGACAGATAGGCAGCTTCGATTGCGCGGCCATTGGCGAGGTAGGTGAGCAGGCGGGTATTTTCGTCATCGGGATGGGCGGCGACGTAGAGGACACGCAGTGTGCTTCCGAGTCGTTCGAGGGCATGATGCAGTGCTCCAGCACTCATGGGGATCTCTCCGGCTGCTCTCGCGGCGTTCGAGCCCACAGAGAGGATGAAGGGGATGATGAGGATGTGACGAAGCCAGGTATTCTTCATGGTATGGAATCCATCAGCGCGAGGAAAAGCGCTTCATAGCGGTCGAAAGCCGGGCGACCGCTGAACTCGGCCACGGCGCGCCGCCGGGCAGCTTCGCGAGAGGCAAGGTGCCGTTGTGGATCTTCCGTCAGCGCGAGCACGGCGCAGGCCATCGCTTCCTCGTCATAGGGAGCGACGAGTTGTCCGGCGTCCGTCGTAACGACTTCGGGAAGACCGCCCACGGCATACGCCACGACGGGCACACCGAGGGCCATTGCTTCGAGAGCTGCCACGCCGAAACTCTCGCTGGCGCTCGGAAAAAGGAACACGTCTGCGTCCGCCACGAGACGCCGGGGATCCGCCACTCGGCCGAGGATCTCCACATGTTCCGAGAGGTTGCGCTCCGTCACGACATCTTGGAGTCGTTGTAAACAGGGACCGTCCCCGATGATCCGGAGGTGTGCTGGTTTCTTGCGTCGAACGCGTTCGAAGACCTCGATGAGATCGAGAGGTCTCTTCACGGGGCGGAGGTTGGAGACATGAACGAGTTGGATGGGGGCATCGGTCTGTCGCGGCTGCATGGGTGTGAGGGGCTGGAATCGTTCGACATCGACAAAGTTCGGGATGACGGAGATTTCATGCCTCCGTGAAATACCGAGTCGGGCGTAGGCTTCTTTCTGGAGAAAAGCGGACGGGACAGTGAGGAGATCGGCTGCTTCCACCGCAAAGCGCGTGATGATGGGAGCACTGAAATCGTTCTGTGCGAGCATCACA
>CAZEWD010000126.1:7188-8588 GCA_964515725.1 uncultured Binatia bacterium (SeqCode) | reverse complement strand
CTTCAACCTGAAGGAATCCCGGCTTCCCGCCGGTTCCCGCATGAAGTGTTCCGTCTGCGGCCATGTCTTCTCTCCCTCGATGGTAAGGAAGCCCGCTCCGAGTTCCGGGCGCAAAACAGCGTCCGGCGACTCCGAAAGCTTGAGCCTACCATTTGACGAGCCCGAGCGAAAACCACCCCCTCCGGTACCGCCCGCCTCCCCACCGGTCAGAACCTTCGAGGAGGAACTGCCCGCCCCGATTGCCGCGGACGAACCGGAAGACATCGAAGAGAGCGAGCCGCTCGATGACCCGGCAATGGCGGAAGACGAGTTCGAGATCACAGAAATCGATGATGAATACACACTTGGTTCCGCTCGGCCCGAATCGGTGGCTCGGACCGGTGCCGGAGCACGATCGAAAAAAGGATCAGGCGGTTCTCGAAAAGCCGCAAAGTCAGCCCCCCGGGTGACCGAGGAGACAAACCAGGAAAGAGGGAAGATACGGGCCATTCTGTTCTTCCTATTCCTGACCGTGCTCAGTTATGGTGTTCTGGCGGGTGCGTTGCTGAGTGATCCAGACATGAGTGATCGCTTCGTTCGCGGCCTTCCGTTGATCGGCAATGCCCTGGGTGGCGATCGCCACATGTACCGTAAGATTGCCCTGTCCGACGTGAAGGGTGCCTACCAACGGATTCGTGACGGCAAGGGGATTTTTGTCATCACCGGCCGGGCGCTCAACACCGCTCCCGTGGGTCTGCAAAGTGTGCAGATTGTGGGCAGACTCTTCGACGACTTCGGGAAGGAACTCGACAAAAAGGTGATTTACTGTGGCAATACGATTTCCGCGAAGGTGCTGCGCGACCTTACACCCCGTGAGTTGTCGATCCTTCAGCAGGTCAACCCACCCCGGCATTTCATCATTGAGCCCGGCGAGTCCTCGACGTTCGTGATTGTCTTTCTCGAGCCACCGAAGGGTACCGCCGATTTCAGTGTCCAGGTTGTCGCCGCGCAGCGTCAAGCCTGAGAGCCGCCATCCGATTGTGACGACTTGTCGTCGTTTTTGGGGGTGATGTCGATCTCATCCGGCATCTTCACCTGTTTACGGAAATTCCGTAAGCCGCGCCCCAGACCCTCCCCGAGTTCCGGCAGACGGCCGGCCCCGAAAATGATCAGGACGATCACCAGGATGACTACCAACTCGGGTACGCCTAGTCCAAACATCATGTGCTCCGTGGCCGACTATAGGCGAAGGGCTTGCGCGCAGGCAAGGCGGTCTGGCGATCCCGTGACGCCCGCAACAGGCAGCCTGGTAGGCCTGTTGTCGCCCGGGGCGCTTTCCGCCCGTCTGGCCCGCCGCTAGAGTGTGGCGCGCATGGTGGATGAAGAGTCGCGACTGACACGTTGGCTGTTGCTCTCGATTC
>CAZEWD010000126.1:0-7178 GCA_964515725.1 uncultured Binatia bacterium (SeqCode) | reverse complement strand
CTCGTGCACGCGTTGCTCCTCCCTGTCATCAACCTGTTGCAACACGCGCGGATCGAAGTCGTGCCTCCGAAATTCGTCGATGTCGATCTGGCTGCATTGCCGCCGCCTCCTCCCAGGCCCATGGCTCTCCCCCCCCGTGCTCTCCCTGAGCCGCAGGCGCCGGCGCCGCCCAGGCCGGCACAGCCGGATTTGCGCCTCCCGGAACGCCAGATTGTCACTCCGCCCGACGCAGGAGAGGAGAAAGCTCCTCCAGAAAATACCCGGTTGCTCAGCGATCGCGACAATGTCGTGTCGCAGGAATCGGTCCAACGTGCTCCGTTGACGCGACCCGACGGTGCGCCGAAGAGCGAGAGCGCTCCGCAAGATGTCCGTATGAAGGCAGCCGCAGGGAAAAAACCGGCCACGGCAGAGTCCGCCAGGGCCGTGGCGCCCGCTGAACCTCGACAGAGGCGTGCCGAGCGACCACTCCAACAGGAGAATACACAGGTGGCCTCGTTGCCGAAGCTCGATCAACTCCTGCCGGGTGGCGATTTCGCTTCGGTTGCCCGGCAGGTTGCACGAGAACCAGAGCCACCGACTGCAGACAGCGGGGCAGAGGAAAGGCGTCGTCTGTTCATGGGTGACGCGGGTCCTGTCCTTTCCATGCGCCCCGGGATCAGCGACTTCCTTCCCGGCATACGGGAGTCGAACATTACGCTCCTGAATACCAAGGCCGAGCGTTTCGCCCCCTTCGTACGCCGTGTGGCAGGCCGGGTTTTCCAACACCTCGATATACGGCTGCGTCAGAGTGTCGCCGGTGTCACCGTTTCATCGGGGCATGAGTATGCGGTGGTTGAAGCGGTCATGTCGAAACAGGGGAGGTTGGTGAGCGCTCGGATCGTTGAGCGTCAGAGTACGAGTAGTCTGGCGGCTGACCGCATCCTGCTCAGTGTGACGGAACCCAACACCTTTTTTGACGCGAATCCACCGCCCGGTGCTGAGGGCAACGACGGGAACATTCATTTCATCCTGCTCGTCGATCTACAGGTTATGGGTGAGCAGGATCCGCGTAGTGGTCGTATCTCTGCCGGATACCAGGGGATTGCAGGTGTGGGTCTTGATTCTGCCCCACGACGAAGGGACGCGTCAGACTGATTGCCTCGATACTGCCACTCGTCACTACCGGCCGATCCCTGGGGTCGGTACACTCATCCGCCTTTTCCCAACCCCTGGGGAGTCTGCTTCTTCTTCAGGCTTTTTCTTCCGATGCCGGCGAAGGTCTCCAGCGAAGAACCGGCCGCCGCGCGGCGCGTGCTTCGTCGAGACGGCCAATCGGAGTGAGTCGCGGAGCTTCACGCAGTCGATCGGGGTTTTCCCGTGCCTCACGCGCGATGTCGAGCATGGCGTCGATGAAACGGTCGAGGGTTTCTTTGCTCTCGGTTTCTGTCGGCTCGATCATGATGGCCCCGTTTACCACCAGCGGGAAATAGATGGTCGGTGCATAGAAACCGTGGTCGAGGAGGCGTTTGGCGATGTCTAACGTCTTGATACCGAGGGCCTCAAAACCGCGATCACTGAAAACGCATTCGTGCATGCAGATTTCAGGGTGGGCAAGGTGGTACGCCTCCTGGAGCCGGACACGAATGTAATTGGCGCTCAGTACCGCCATTTCAGTCGCTTCCTTCAGACCGTTACCGCCGAGCGCGAGCATGTACGCAAGGGCACGCACATGCATCCCGAAGTTCCCCACAAATGATCTCACCCGGCCGATCGACCGGGGGAAGTCATGACTCCACGCGAGACCACTTTCCCGGCGTATGAGGCGTGGAGTCGGCAGGTACGGTTCGAGAACGGCACGTACCGCCACAGGACCCGACCCCGGACCTCCTCCCCCGTGCGGCGTGGAAAATGTCTTGTGCAGATTGATCTGCATGACGTCGGCACCCATATGCCCCGGTTTGGCAATCCCCATGAGGGCATTCAGATTGGCACCATCGAGATACACGAGTCCGCCACGTGAATGGACTGCTTCAGCCACCTGCATGATCTCACGTTCGAACAGACCCAGCGTATTCGGATTGGTCACCATGATGGCCGCGACGTCGTCGTCCATTGCGCGGCGAACCGCTTCTGCATCGATTCTACCGGATGAGTTTCCCTCGATCTGAACGGTGCTGTAGCCACACAGGGCTGCACTCGCCGGATTGGTCCCATGTGCACTGGCTGGAATCAGCACCTTGCGTCGCGGGTAGCCTCGATCCGCATGGTAGGCGCGGATCATCTTCATTCCCGTCAGCTCGCCCTGTGCGCCCGCCGCTGGCTGTAGGCTGACGGCATCCATCCCCGTAATTTCGGCGAGGATCTTCTCGACCTGATCGATCACCTCGAGGGCTCCCTGTGCCGCGTCGTCGGGGGAAAGTGGATGCAGGGACGCAAAACCTTCGAGTCGTGCTGCCACCTCGTCGGCCACCGGATTGTATTTCATGGTGCAGGAGCCGAGTGGGTAGAAGGTTGTGGCCGCACCAAAGTTCCACTGGGACAGTCTCAGGAAGTGACGCAATACATCCGGTTCACTGACCTCAGGAAAACCATCGATCGGGTCACGAAGAAGTTCTGCCGGCAGGAGGTTTTCTGCTGCAACCCGGTCGTCTGGGAGATCAAAACCGCTGCGTCCTGCGCGGCTACATTCGAAGATGAGCGGCTCTTCGAGGAGAAGTCCAGCTTGCTTTGCAGCCATTCGCCTAATCTCCAAGCCCGTCGCACAGGGCTTGTAAGGCGCCATCATCATGAACTTCGGTTGCACAGAGCAACAGTGCATCTTCGAGTTCCGGATACCACTGGCCGATCTGCACACCCGGGAGCACACCGAGGTCTCGGGCACGCCTCCACGCATCAGCAGCCTTTGGCTTACGCACGACGACCTCATTGAAAAAGGGTGCCGGGAAGGGCAGGGCCCAACCACGCCGGCGCAACCCCTCGGCCATCCGGTGTGCGCGTTCGACATTCACCCCTGCCAGCGTGCGGATCCCTTGTTTACCCAACAGGCTCACATGAACAGTGAACGCCAGCGCCATCAGTCCCTGGTTCGTGCAGATATTCGAGGTAGCACGCTCACGACGGATATGTTGCTCGCGCGTTGCCAGTGTCAGGACATACCCGCGGCGACCCTCCCCATCGAAGGCCTCTCCCACGAGACGACCGGGCATCATGCGGACGAAGTCATTGCGCGTTGCAAAGAGACCGACACCCGGTCCGCCGTAGGACAGGGGAATCCCGAGGCTCTGCCCCTCTGCGACTGCGATGTCTGCGCCCAGGCTGCCCGGTGGCTTCAGAAGACCCAGGGCGACGGATTCCGTTGTCGACGAGATCAGTAGCGAATCGACCTTGTGCGTCAGTGTGCCGATTGCGGCCAGGTCTTCGATGATACCGAAAAAATTCGGATATCCGATCACCACAGCAGCCGTATCCCCGTCGAGATTCTGTGACAGCCATTTGGGATCAGTACGACCCGTATCATCAAAAGGCGCTTCGACGATTTCGAATTCACCGGCTCCCCGGAGGTAGGTCCGCACGACCTCACGATACTGTGGGTGGAGGGCTCGGGAGAGCACGATACGGCGACGTTTGCCACGCAGCCGCAATGCCATCAGTACCGCCTCGGCCGTTGCGGATGCGCCGTCGTACATACTGGCATTGGCAACTTCCAGGCCGAGTAACATCGAGACCAGCGTCTGGAATTCGAAGATTGCCTGCAAGGTTCCCTGGCTTACTTCGGGTTGGTAGGGCGTGTACGCAGAGTAGAATTCAGCCCGTTGCAGGATCTGGTCGACTACGGCTGGGATGAAATGGGGGTAGGCACCTGCCCCCATGAAACAGAGTTGTCGGGCTGCGGTGTTCTGCGCCGCGAGCTGTTCCAGTCGGGCGCGTAATTCGAGCTCGGAAACGCCCGGCGCAAGATTGAGCGTGGCGCTGTGGCGAAGCGCGGCGGGGACATCTGCGAAGAGATTGCTGACGTCGGACGTACCGATCACTTCGAGCATTGCCCGAATGTCACCGGCGGTGTGTGGGTGAAAGCGCACGGGAATCGGGTTGGGAAATACGTAGCGAGGGGAGGCCGCCCCGGAGCTCAGATGATCGGTGCGACCCTCTCATTCCTTCTCTTCCGCAACGTATTCCTCATACTCGGTTGCGGTCATCAATTCCTTCAACTCATCCGGATCATTCATCTCGATCTTCAGGATCCAACCGTCACCGTAGGGATCTTCGTTCAACATCTCCGGATTTTCGGGTAGGTCGTCGTTGATTTCCAACACAGTTCCACTGACCGGGGCGTAGACGTCGGAGACGGCTTTCACCGACTCGACGACGCCAAACGCATCTTCCTTGCTGACCCGGTCGCCCACCGCAGGCAATTCCACGAAGACGATGTCGCCAAGCTGATCCTGTGCGTAATCGGTAATGCCGACGGTTGCGACATTTCCTTCAACGAGCACCCACTCGTGTTCCTTCGAGTACCGTAGGTCCTCGGGGAATTCCATGCTTCTCCTCCTTACCTTTACCGCTTGTAGAACGGCCGCGTAACGACCTTTCCACGAACCTGCCGCCCACGGATTTGAACGCTGAGAGTCGTGCCGGCAGACGCGCAAGACGCCGCCACATAGCCTAACCCTATCCCCTTGCCAAGCGTGGGAGACATGGCGCCGCTGGTGATGATCCCAATGTGTTTTTCTTCGTGCAAGATCGCATATCCCTGCCGTGGAATGCCTGGTTCCGTCAAGACGATTCCTGCCAGTTTTCGTGTGACTCCGATGCTTTTTTGTCGCAGCAGAGCCTCTCGCCCAATGAAGTCGCCTTTATCGAACCGCACCGCCCAGCCAAGTCCCGCTTCGAGCGGTGTGGTCTCGTCATCTAACTCGTGTCCATAGAGGGGAAGCGCGGCCTCGAGACGCAGTGTGTCCCGTGCACCCAATCCGGCGGGCCGAATGCCGTCTGCATGACCCGCTTCTAGGAGGGTGTCCCACAATTCGATGGCGTCCCCCGGTTTGCAGTAGAGCTCCCAGCCGTCCTCGCCCGTATATCCGGTTCTCGCCGCAAGAACGGGGTGACCAATGATGTTCCACTCCCGGCAAGCGAAGCGCGGGACTGCCGCGATTTCCTGATCCATCAATCGAGACAACACTTCAGTGGCGCGTGGTCCTTGCAGTGCCAGCAGGGCGTAGTCGGCGCTCCGATCCACCACGTCTGCGTCATGGCAGTGTTCGCGCAGCCAGGCGAGATCTTTTTCCGTGTTCGAGGCATTCAGGCAAATGAAGAAACGATTCTCAGCTAGTCGGTAGATGATGATGTCGTCAACCACCCCGCCACTCGGATGGCACAGCAGCGAGTACTGCGCCTCGCCGTCGGATAAGCGGCTGACGTCGTTTACAGTTACACGCTGCAAGGCAGCGATGGCATGGGAACCACGGACTTCGACCTGACCCATGTGGCTGACATCGAACAGCCCCACCTGTTGGCGAACCGTCCGGTGTTCCTCAATGATGCTGCTGTATTGAACCGGCATTTCCCAGCCGCCGAATTCGACGAACCGTGCCCCGCTGGATCGATGCCGCTCGTATAACGCCGTGCGTTTCATCCTCATTCGCCTAACACACGCCAGCCGCAAGGCGGGCCGCAGTGAGCGTATTCTGCATGAGCATGGCGACCGTCATGGGCCCGACGCCTCCCGGAACCGGGGTGATGGTGCCTGCACGCTGTTGCGCACTGTCGAAATCGATGTCTCCCACCAGCCGGCCACCAGCAATGCGGTTGATTCCCACATCGATGACGGTGCTCCCTGGCTTGATCCATTCGCCCTGGATGTGATGCGGCCGCCCGATTGCAGCGATCAACACATCGGCGTTGGCGACTTCTGCGGCCAGGTTTCGTGTTCGTGAGTGACACACCGTTACCGTCGCATGTCTTTCCAGGAGCATGAATGAAACCGGTTTGCCCACTAGGCTGCTGCGGCCGACCACGACTGCGCGTGCTCCTTCGAGTTTGATTCCGGTGCGATCGAGCAGGCACATCACACCGAGGGGCGTACAGGGGCGTAGCCCCTCGCGTCCCTGTACGAGCCGGGCCAGATTGAGGGGATGGAGCCCATCGACGTCCTTCAAGGGAGAAATTGCCTCGATGATGGCGTCCTGGTCGAGATGCCGTGGCAGAGGCAACTGCACCAGAATTCCATGCACGTCGTGCCGTTCGTTCAACGCATGAACGGTCTCCAATAATTGCTCCTGTGATACATTGGCCGGGAGCTCGTGTGGGTACGACTCGATCCCGACATCCACGCAGGCTTTGCGCTTGCTTCGCACGTAACTGGCCGATGCGGGGTCTTCTCCCACGAGGAGTGTCGCCAGGCCGGGGGTGTAGCCGTGTGTTGCCCGGAAGGTTGCGACCTCACTCTTCACACGGGCGCGCACTGCTTGTGCCGTTGCTTTGCCGTCGATCAAATCGGCCATGGCGCGGCCATAAACAAAGGCTTCCCGTGAGTAAAGCTGACCGATGTGTGATCTTCGTCATTTGCAACGACCCATCCTCCAGCCGGGGCCCCTTGCCTTGAATGTGATTCGTGCCGTACGGTCCACGGCATGATTGTCGGTGTGCCCCGGGAGATCAAGGCGAAGGAAAATCGGGTTGCACTCACACCGGGGGGTGCCAGCGCGCTCGTCGAGCGTGGGCATACGGTGTTGATCGAGCATGGCGCGGGGATTGGGAGTGGGCTGCCGGATGCCCTGTACCGTGCAGCAGGTGCGCAGATCGTTCGCGGTGCGCGTGAGGTGTGGCGACAAGCCGAGATGGTCGTCAAGGTGAAGGAACCACTCCCTACGGAGTACCGGTATCTGCGTGAGGGATTGCTCCTGTTTACATACCTGCACCTCGCAGCCAGCGAGGAGCTGACTCGAGAACTGGTCCGGCGGCGGATTCGCGCCATTGGATACGAGACGGTCAAGCTGGAAAACGGAGCACTTCCCCTGCTGTCACCGATGAGCGAGGTGGCGGGCCGTCTGTCGGTCCAGGTGGGCGCGTGGTGCCTGCAGAAACCGAATGGCGGTGCCGGAATCCTGCTTGGAGGCGCTTCAGGGGTCCGGCCAGCCCGGGTCGTCGTGTTGGGGGCCGGTATGGCGGGCACCGCTGCCACACGGATGGCTTTCGGCACC
>CAZEWD010000125.1:4179-8692 GCA_964515725.1 uncultured Binatia bacterium (SeqCode) | reverse complement strand
AGTTTCTTTCCCTGCGACGCCTGGACGATCGAGTACCAATCGGAACGTGACAGGTGGACACGAAATGCCTGTACGCTGTCGCGCAACCGGCCGATGTCCTGTGTTCCCAGGATCGGGATGATCCCGGCCGGGTGAACGAGAAGGAAGGCCAGTGCCACCGCAGCGCGAGGGACCCCTTCTCTCTCCGCCAGACCATCGAGACAATCGACCAGAGCGGCCAGTCGCTCCCCATTCGTCTCACCCAGGGCGGCTTCTCGGCTCAACCCGAGTTTGCCGCCGCCCAGTGGACCCCAGGCCAACGGCGTCACCTTGCGCCTCTGGCATTGGTCGAGAACGCCATCACGCAATGCTTCCAGCCACCAGGCACTGATCTCGGGCTGGTGTGTCGCGATCGGGAATGGCAGGTACTGCTGTAACGCCTCGAATTGTGCAGACGTATAGTTCGAGACTCCGACCTCCCGGATCTTGCCGCTCTCACGCAGTTCGTTCAGCACTGCGGCAATCTCCTCGGGATGCGACAACAGATCGGGGCGATGTACCTGATAGAGATCGATCACCGGAACATTCAGCCGGCGCAGCGAGCCTTCCACGGAGAGACGGATGTGACGGGAACTCGAATCGTAGGGCACACCTTTGATGATGCCGCACTTGGTGGCGACAACCATCCGTTCACGCACATGGGGCGCCTCGGCGAGCACCTTCCCGAACAATTCCTCGGCAGCACCATCGCGGCCGTAGACATCCGCATGATCGAAGAGGTTGATCCCTACTTCCAGAGCCGTTTCGATCTTGGCACGCGCCTTCGCGACATCGGTTCCCGCAAAACGCCAGCAACCGTAGGCGAGTGGGAAGACCCGGAGGGAGGTCCTCCCGAGTGGCCGTGCATCCATCGTCGGAGAGAGTTGATCCATCTTCAGGGGAGCTACCAGAATCCCGGTCGAACGAACAGTCCCACGGATCAGCCGGATCGACCTTGAAATCGGTGGGAACTCGACCCACAACAACCGGCATGAGCACCGATCTGATTCGCTACGGCATCATCGGCGTTGGCATGATGGGCTGGGAACATATCCTGAACATCGCCCTCACACCGAACGCTCGGGTGACGGCGTTTGCCGACCCGCACGAACCGAGCCGCCAGGTGGCGCAGACCCTCACCGGGGCAGAAGCCACGGCCTACACGGATTACCGCCAGTTGCTGCGGGAGGCACCCGTCGATGCCGTCGTAATCGCAACTCCCAACTACACGCACCACGAGGTGTTGCGTGACGTCTTTCGCACGAACAAGCACATCCTGGTGGAAAAGCCGCTCTGCACCACCGTGGAGGATTGCGAACGTGTCGTCGATGCAGCAGCCGTGCACTCCGGCGTCGTGTGGGTCGGCATGGAGTACCGGTACATGCAAGCAGTCGCAGCGCTGCTCGACGCCGTGCGGGGCGGGCAGATCGGCCACACACGCATGATCTCCATCCGCGAGCACCGTTTTCCCTTCCTGCCCAAGGTGAACGATTGGAACCGTTTCGCCCGTAATACCGGCGGTACCCTGGTCGAAAAGTGCTGCCACTTCTTCGATCTGATGAATGTCATCGCGGCGCGCAGGCCGGTACGCGTTTATGCCTCCGGCGCGCAAGACCTGAATCATCTGGACGAACGGTACGGCGGTGAGAGACCGGACATCCTGGACAACGCGTTTACTCTGGTCGACTATGCAGGCGGAGTACGCGCCATGCTCGATCTGTGCATATTTGCGGAAAACTCCCTGCACGAAGTGGAAATCACGGTGACGGGGGATCTTGGCAAGGCACAGGCCTTCGAGCCGGATCATGAACTGGTGCTCTGCAAGAGGGATGGCTCGGCGCACGAGCGTCGCTGCTTCACCGCCGACGCCGCAGCGCTCGCTGCAGGAACCCACCACGGCTCCACCTATTACGAACACCTCGCATTCCAGGATGCGGTGCGTAACCGCAAGGCTCCCACGGTGAGCGCCGAAGATGGCGCACTCGCCGTTGCCCTCGGCGTCGCCGCGGAACAGTCGGCTCGTTTGCACCGTCCCGTCGACCTGAGCGAACTCGGCTTCTGAAGAAAGCTCAGAGGACCTGGATCGTTCCGCGGTCCCGCGTGGGGCGCTCTTCCGCCCGCGACCCGATGCGACTAACACACGAGACGTGTCACCACGTCGCGACACCGAACTGATTTCCGTCCTCCTGCCGGCCTTCAACGCCGCCGCCACACTACCCTTGTGCCTGCGTAGCCTGCAGCGGCAGACGGAAATCCGTTGGAGGTGCGTCATCGTCGACGACGGATCTACCGATGACACCGCAGCCATCGCCTGCGATTGGGCGCGTCGCGATTCTCGTATCGAGGTGATGCGACGCCCCCACTCCGGCCTCATCGCAGCACTCAACGCTGGCCTGGCCGCCTGCCACGGCCAATACGTGGCACGCATGGACACAGACGACTGGATGCATCGCCAGCGCCTGCACGCCCAGAGAGAGCTTCTCGACCGTGACCATTCCCTCGTCGCGGCCGCATGCCACGTGCGCACGTTTCCGAGAGCGCAGCTCACCGCAGGCTGGCGTTCCTATGAGGCTTGGCTGAATCACATGCGCTGCCCCAGCGACGTGCGACGCGACGCCTTCGTCGAATCGCCCATCGTCCATCCCACTCTCATGATCCGGCGTAGCGCGTTGAACGAATTCGGCTACCGCGACCGTCGCTGGCCAGAGGATTACGATCTGGTTCTACGCCTGCTGCGCGCCGGCCACTCCATAGGCATCGTACCACACCGCTTGTTGGGCTGGCGTGACCGGCCAGAGCGCCTGACACGGACACACCCCGCCTACTCCATCGAGTCGCTCACCGCCTGCCGGGCGTATTTCCTCAGTTCCTGGTTTCTCTCCCACACCGACCGCTACATCCTCTGGGGTTATGGCGGAACCGGCAGGACGTTGTGCCGCGCCTTGCGTGAGCACGGCAAAAGGCCGGAATACATCATCGAATTGCATCCCGGACGTATCGGCAACCAGATCCAGGGCGCACGTGTCGTCTCACCGGACCTGATCCCCTCGCTACCCCGGCTCCCGTTGATTGCATCGGTGGCGGGCGAAGAGGCGCGCCGCCTGATTCGACATGCCCTGGAAGGAATGGGCTGGACCGAGGGAAGGGATTTCGTCTGTGCAGCCTGAGGAAGTAATCTGGCGCATCGCGCCCCAACCGCGACGCCCGTACTTTGAATTCCCCGTGTTGGCCACCTATGTAGCCGAGCGCTCATGACGAACGAACGAATCACAGATCCAGACCAGGGTATCTACCGGGGACGGCGCATTGCGCGGCGCTTTCTCTCTCCCGACGGCATGATCGTTCTCGTCGGCAAGAGCGCCTCCGACAACGATCTGTTGTCGCTCCAACTCGGCGCGCCGGAGGATTTCTGGATGCACGTGAGCGGCGAATCGGGCTCGCATGTCGTGGTGCGCAACCCAGACCGCCTCGATCGCCTGCCTCGCGACACCCTGCGTTTCGCCGCGGGACTTGCTGCGGGCTACTCGAAGGCACGCAACGCCAGACGCGCCACCGTACACCTCGCCCGCTGTGTGGACATCAGCAAGCCTCGCGGCTTCGAACCAGGCAAGGTGCTGTTGCGGCACTACGAGAGCGTCCATGCCGCACCACTGCGAGGCGAAGACGTCTCGAAGGACCAGACGCCGCCGTAGGATCTGGAATGGCAGCACAATCATCTGGTTTAGATTCGGTGGTGGGTTTCAGCGTCCGGTGAAACGTGGTTCGCGTTTTTCCAGAATCGCCGAGACGCCCTCGCGCGCATCTTCCGTCTGGAAGGTGAAGCTCTGCTGGGATGATTCAAAATCCAAGGTCTCATCGAGTGAATGCTCCACCCCACGGTAAATCGCCTGCTTGACGAGTTGCACGGCGACGGGGCCGGCCGCGGCAATTTCAACTGCCAACGAGCGGCTGGCTACCGTCAATTCCGCCGCCGGCACCACCCGGTTCACCAGGCCCAGACGTTCCGCCTCCTGGGCGTCGAAGACACGGCCGGTGAAGAGCAGTTCACAGGCGCGCGACGTTCCAACCAGGCGCGGCAGAAAGAAGGTCGCTCCCATCCCCGGGTGGATACCGAGTCTGGAGAAGGTCAGCCCCATGCGAGCTTCGGAAGCTGCGACACGCAGATCACAGGCCAGAGCGAAACACAGCCCTGCGCCGATCGCATGTCCGTTGATGGCCGCAATGGTCGGCTGTGGCAGATGCCGTAAGCAGAGGAAGCGCCGATAGAAGTCGCCCGGCGAACCATGCATGCTCGGAGCATCGCCTGTGACGGACAGACCTGCATCACGCGCGAGCATGCTGAGGTCGCCTCCCGAACTGAACGACCGGCCGCTGCCCGTGACGATCACCACCCGCACATCCCGATCATCCTTCAACTCATCGACGGCTCGAACGATTTCTTCACCCATCGCCGGTGTCATCGAATTTCGCGTCTCGGGGCGATTCAGCGCCAGTG
>CAZEWD010000125.1:0-4169 GCA_964515725.1 uncultured Binatia bacterium (SeqCode) | reverse complement strand
ACCGGCAAGACGCTGGCTTACCTGTTGCCGCTCTTCTGCCGCATCGACCCGAAGCTGGCGGCGGCACAGCTTGTGATCGTCGCGCCGACGCACGAGTTGGCCCTTCAGATTCAGCGCCAGTGTTGCGATGCCGCCTTCCCGCGTCACCAATATGTGTTCGTATGTCATATTTGTAAGCCTCCGGGATTCGAAAGGATCGTAAACGTTGGATCGT
This sequence comes from uncultured Binatia bacterium (SeqCode), assembly GCA_964515725.1. GTDB lineage: Bacteria > Desulfobacterota > Binatia > HRBIN30 > HRBIN30 > CAZEWD01. The sequence goes on along the minus strand of CAZEWD010000125.1, from coordinate 3,955 downwards.
CGATGACGGGGACCATATCAACCGGCGCTGATGCGCTACCCGGTACTCAGTGCGGTTTCGAATCGACCTCGATCAAAGTAGCTGCGCACGCCGCGCAACCGGCCGGCATCGATTTCGAGGATAGAGACCCCTCTTGCCGGTGGGCGCTGCTGTTTGGTGGAATTTACCGCCTGCCACTCCACGGTGACAGATCGGCTGTCGCCACCGACCCGAACGGTGCGCAGCTCGATTCCGGGGAACTTCTGCCAAAGACCCGTGAGATATCGGGACAGCAAGGCCCCCGACCACGGCGCCGGCAGATAGGGATCCCTGTACTGACAGTCGGCCAGGAGCGGGGCCATCTGTGTCCAGCGCCCGCTGTTGAAGGAATCGATCCAGGCAGCAGCCCAGCGCTGCCGATCGATCGGCCGCAGAGGATGTTCCGCACACCCGGCCAGCAGCGATGCGAGGGCCAGTGCAAGGACCAGATGCCGGAGAGATTGTACAGCGCGGGTCACAGCAACCGCCTGTGGCGCCGGCGCTCGAGTTCTTCCGTCAGGCGGCGCACATCCTGAGCCCGATCGCGGGAGCAGATGAGCAATGCGTCCGGACTATCGACGACGATCAGATTCTCTATGCCGATCAAAGCTACCAGACGCCCCGGCGAAAAGACGATACTGTCGCGCATCTCCAACGCCACCACCTGACCGACCGTGGTATTGCCGTCACGATCGACCGGCAGGATTTCAGGCAGAGCCACCCAGCTTCCCACATCGCTCCAGTCGAAATCCGCTCGCACCACGGACACAGACACACCGGAGCTGCGGTCGAGGCTGGCCGGCTCGAGGATCGCGACATCAACCGAAACATTGATCAGCTTCCGATAGAGTTGGCGCAGGCGCGCAGCAGGCTCCGGCCCCTTCGGGTGTGGTAACCATACGCCTTTCAAGGCGCGGCCTGTCTCCGGCGCGAAACAATCGACCGCATGCGCGAAAGTCGATGCCCGCCAGACGAAGATGCCGGCATTCCAAAGGAAAGTTCCGCGCGCCACAAAACGGCGCGCCTCGGCCAATGACGGCTTCTCGCGAAAACGACGTACGGCATGTGCGCCTGTGGCGCCGGCCCCACGAGGCCTTCCCACCTCGATATACCCGAAACCGGTTTCCGGGCGGGTGGGGGGAATTCCGATGGTCACGAGGGTCCGATCATGGCCGGCAGTATCGAGCGCACGGCACAGAGTAGTCTGAAAGCCCGAGACATCTCGAATCACATGGTCGGCTGGGGTGACTACCACCTGCGCATCCGCGTGACGCTGCAAAATCCATTCGTTGGCAAGGGTAAGACAAGGCAGTGTGTTACGGCCCACCGGCTCCGCAAGAATCTGCCCGTGAGGAAGCTGCGGCAACTGGCGCGCTACTTCCGTGGCATGTTCGACACTGGTCACCACGAGCATTCGGCGCCACGGCACCAGGCGGCGCAGGCGATGCGCCGTCTCCTGCAGGAGGGAGCGGCGGCCACCGAGGCAAAGGAATTGTTTGGGGGTGTGCCGCCGACTGCGCGGCCAGAAGCGTGTGCCGTGACCACCTGCCATGATCACCGCATACACGGGCAGGTTTGTACTCTCCGTGGATCGTGATGCCACGGTAACGCGGCCCGATCGCTTACCGCCGGTGAACCCGGGTGTGCGTCCCATCGCGTCTCAGCCGCAGCTCTTATCTGTATCGATCAGGCCAAGGTCCTGAAGTCTTGCCAGCGTATCTTCCCAGCCTTGCACGTGCACCGCCGTCACCGGGCATGGCTCTCCCGCGGGCCACTGAGCGATGAACTCGAGCACCGCCGCGTCGTTCCCGCCCTCGTGCAGGGCGTCTCCAAAATACGTCAATGCCACAAACCCTTCATCCAGGAGGACTCGAAGCGGATGTCGTTTGTCGTAGTCCTGCACGACGATGTCGAACGAGGTTTGCCCACCCAGCGCCACGCGCAATCCCTTCTCCTGCCACGGAGCACAAAGATCACGCAGGTATTCCATCATTCGGCGGCGATACGCTGTGCGGCGATCAAAGGCAACGAACGCTTCACGGTTGAGGAACGCCTCGGGTGTCATCTCCCCGGGGCGGCCCATCGGCGCAAGGTTGATCATCGCGTCCCGATCGATCAAACGAGTCCCGATCACCTGGACTCCACTTTCGCTCAGGGAAAACTCCGGCCGTTCCAAGGCCGCGACCAGACGCTGCCACAGCTCCGAGTAGCCCGCCGGCCCCAGATGATCTCGCAGCCGGAACGAATCGATTGGATCGATCCGGATGGTTTCACCAAGGTGGCAGCGAATGCGATTCGCCCCGTTGCTGACAAAGGCATCGAACACACCACGGAACCCAAAGCTGTGCAGAGGCTCGACGAGCTGCTGCTGCACCAGTGGCCAGTCACTCCCTGCGGCCAGATGGAAAGGCGTCGACAGATTTTTCAGCCCTTCGGCCATGGCTCGGGAGATCGGCCGCCGGGGCGCTGTCAGTGTGTTGTCGACATCGAAGATGAGAACATGCATGGTACTTCAAAAGGCAATTCACATACGGGCACGCGATCCGTCAATACGCATGTGCCGGAACACCGGGGTTCCGCTCACCGATATTCCACCGTTGCTTTTTGCAGACAGACTCCGGTCCCTGTGATGACCAGATGGAGAAGGTAACGGCCGGTATCCGTAACCGAGCGGGCTGCCACGACATCCGCACTGCGTATCTGGGTCTCAGATGAATCGAGGGACATGGGAGTCACAGCCATCAACTCGTTTTTCTGTCCCTGGACATCCAGGCGAAACAGCGAGAGCAACGCGAATGCCTCTTCGTCTGCATCATCCACAGCCGCGCTGATCCGTTCCACATGCGAGCCAGCCGGCAACGGCACCGGCGCCACGAAGTAACCGGCGCCATGCGTCATACAGAGCCGTCCCAGACCGCCCATTTCGATGACAAATTGCGCACCACTGCTGCTGCTTTGAAAAGCGTAGGGCTGGATATCGATGCGCCGCAACTCCTGTGCGGGGAGGGGTCGAACCACCCCCATGAATCCTGCCACACACAGGAGCAAGAGCCATCCCGGCCACCCGGGACGGTGACCGTATACCGTTTCACGGTTCATGCGCAGAGCGAGGTAGCATGATCGACCGGAAGATCGAAGCATCGAGTGGCACACCCGTGCCGTTCCTCCCTCCGAATCAACCGGGAAACTGCGGTCTGAAACAAACCGGGTCTGGGAGCCACGACCGCAATATGGTTTAAAAGGCCACATGGCGCTCGACGAATCAGGAGGAGGGATTTTCACGGGAGAACGGCTGGTGACCGACGAGGCGCTGTTCTCTGCCGACCTGGCACGGCACCTGGTGGCTTATCAGTTTGCGCAGGAACTGGTACGGGGGAAGAAGGTGCTCGATGCGGGCTGCGGCGACGGATATGGAACGGAATTACTTGCCCGGACCGCAGCAACCGCGTTGGGGGTCGACCGTTCGGAAGAAACAATCGATGTGGCAAAACGGCGATACCAGCGACCCAACCTCACCTACAAGGCATGCAACCTCGATCATTTGTCATCCCTGGGCGAGAAATTCGATGCCGTTTGCCATTTTCAGGTGATCGAGCACCTACCCGACCCACGGCCTTTCCTCTTGCAGGTACGGCAAGTGCTGACACCTGGCGGAATGTTGGTGCTCACGACACCGAACCGGATCTTCTCCTATGTAGAGAATCCGTACCACGTCCATGAATACCTGGCCGACGAATTGCGCAATCTGCTGGAGGAGATCTTCGTCCACGTGGAAATGCGAGGAGTCCGCGGCAGTGAACGGGTCATGCAGTTCGAACGAGCGCGTGGCGAGCAGGCCAACAGGATTCTAAGGCTCGATCCACTCGGACTGCGTCGCTTCCTACCCAGAGCAGTCATTGAATGGGCCTACGCGAAGCTGGCCCGGCTGGTTCGCCGC